>JAFDXP010000067.1 GCA_018267875.1 Bacteroidota bacterium
TCTGCCGGATTTTTAGAAATAACACCTTCTTTTAACAGTTGCTTAAAAAAAGATTGTAGTGTAGAAATCTTCCGATTGATCGTTCGAGCTGATTCACCTTCTTCTTTTCTATATGCTAACCAGCTACGTAAGTGAAAAGGAGAAATGTCCAAAGGTTCTTCAATTTCATAATGTGCTTGCAGATAACTGATGGCTTGCAAAAGGTCGGTGTGATAAGCCTTTACGGTAGGTGCTGCGTATCTTTTTTCGAAACGCAAGTAATGAATAAAGCTGTCAATCTGTTGCACCAATACCATAACAAAAAGCCTGTACTTGTAAATATAAGCATTTACAAGTACAGGCGCAATTTATTACGTTAATAAATCCTAAATCTCGATTATTCCTGCCTGAATTTGTTGGCGATAAACCGCTTTAAGAACTTCAGTACGACGACGAACTGAAGGTTTTGTGAAAGCCTGACGTGCACGAAGTTGGTTCAGTGTGCGTGATTTTTCGTACTTCTTTTTGTACTTCTTCAGCGCCTTGTCTATGTTTTCGCAATCTTTAGAATCAATTATAAGCATAGTTGTTATACCCCCTTTACGGTTCAAAATTTGGGATTGCAAAAGTAGTATTTCTTTATTTACAAACAAATTTTTTTCTCTTAGTGCCTGAAATATTGTCTTTCATCCGTACCAGCACGTATATAGAAATACCATTTTATAGGTATTTAAAGGGCACAAATTTAAAATTAATTTTGCATTAATAAAATCCACTTTTATGAAGAAGTTATTATCTACATGTCTAATCCTTTTAGGATTAAGCCCAACTCTAAGGGCAAACAACATTCAAGTAAACAATGTTACGCTGACCGGACAAAATGTTACGAGTCATTTTTCCATTGTCAATTTTGATGTAAACTGGGATCACAGTTGGCGAACTTCCAGCAACGAAGCAAACTATGACGGCGCATGGGTTTTCGTCAAGTATAGAAAAGCAAACAGTAGTTTATGGCAACATGCAACCATTAACTATGCTACGGGAGGCACTGCGGCTGCTTGTGGAAATACAGAGCCTACCGGTTCTACTTTACAAACTGCATCAGATGGAAAAGGTATATGGATATACAGAAATGCAAATGGATCAGGGAATGTAACCTTTAGTGGTGCAGGATTACGCTGGAATTATGGCACAGATGGTGTGTTAGATAATGATAGTGTTGAAGTGCGTGTATATGCCGTAGAATTGGTTTATTGTACGCAAGGGGCATTTTCTCTTGGAACAGGCGGAACTGAAAATTTTTATTTCCGTAATGGAAACAATACAAGTCCTTTCCAAGTCACCTCAGAAAATGCCATTTCCATTGGTAGTGGATCCGGAAATCTTTATTATACAGGCGGTGCTGGCGATGGATTAGGACCCGTTCCTGCTGCCTTCCCAAAAGGATATAAAGCATTTTGGGTTATGAAACATGAGTTTAGCCAGCAACTATATGCTGATTTCTTAAACACATTAGATGCCACCAGAGCTACAACAAGAAATATGGGAATTCCCGGCACTGCCAACAATTTCGTACCCACCAATCCTGAACGTGCATTAGGAAGCTTTAGCGGAACAGATTTTCTCGCTCTGCTTGACTGGATGGCTATGCGACCAATGACTGAATTGGAGTATGAAAAAGCTGCTCGTGGCTATAACATAGCACCGGTACCCAATGAATACGCATGGGGTAATACCACAATTTCAAGCACCTACGCTGTTTTTAATGCAGGAACAGCCAACGAAACACCTCAACAAGGAAATGCAACTTACTATCTTTATCCTACTTATTTGAATCGTCCTGCAAGGTGCGGCACATGGGCAAGAGATACATCTTTAACCCGTGAACATGCAGGAGCCAGTTACTATGGCGTACTGGAGCTTTCAGGAAATATTTCGGAATATTGTGTTACAGTGGGAAATACATTTGGAAGAGCCTATACCGGCTTGCATGGTGATGGAAATCTTGACAATAATGGTGATGCCAATGTTACAAACTGGAGCGGTGGCTCTGTGGGTGTTCGTGGCGGCTCTTATGGCGATGCGTTCAATCAACTCATGGTTTCTGATCGTTATTATGCCAATGCAATTAATAACACCACGCGCTCGGCATCTTGTGGTGGACGAGGGGTTCGTACAGCAGAATAAGTTCACCCTTAAACACAATTCAGATGAAACGAATATTATTTGGGCTGATCCTTTTAACCATTGCTGGATTAGCCCGAGCTCAAAATAATCCCATTTTTTATGGTGGTCTCGCAGATGGGTTTGCAACCAAAAATCTAAAGCAATCTATGACCAATAGTAAGGCTGGAGGCATAGCAGATGGCTGGGGAACAAACCGTTATCTTCAATCCATAGTTCATGGCAATGCGGGTGGTATGGCTGATGGCTGGGCTACATCCAATTATCTCCCAAATATGACCAACGCCTTTGCCGGTGGATTTTCAGATGGCTGGACTTCGTCAAACTATTTGCAACCAATAACCAACAACAATGCCGGAGGTATGGCGGATGGCTGGGCTGCTCAAAGAACAATTCCTTATAAAAGTCCCACAAACAAAGGCGGAATGGGCGATGGCTGGGCGAGCAATTATCATGCTCTCTCACCATTACCAATCAATTTCTTGCGCTTTGAAGCCACGAAGGACAAACAAAGGGTTCGCATCAATTGGGAAATGGGTGACGAAGATGATGTGATGCAGTATGAAGTTCAACGAAGCGACAAGGCTGTTGTTTTTGATCCAATTGGTACGGTTGATCGAAATGATGTACTGAATAAACACTATGTATTTTATGATGAAAAACCAATTTCGGGACACAACTATTATCGCTTACGAGTATGGAAAAAAGATGGCACTTCCGAATTTACGCCTACTCGATTAGTGATTTTTGATAAGGTAATTGTAACAACCATGAACCTATATCCGAATCCGGCAAATGATAAGCTATTTGTTGAGCTGCCACAAGATTTTTCAGGCACTCATGTGGTTTTCAACATTTATGATGCTGCAGGTAAAATGGTGTATCAGCAAAAAAATGTATTGCAAATAACACCAGTTGAATTAAATGTAGCTACGTTGGCAGCCGGTAATTATTTTGTGCATATCGGCACAGAAAATAATAGTGCTGTAGCCAAATTTGTCATAGTGAGATAGGTTAGGAAATAATTTCATTTGCTTATTTACACATTAAAAACAGCCGTTCTTATAGAGCGGCTGTTTTCTTAGTTTTGAATAGTACAAAAGTTAATTATTGCTGAGTAGCAGTATATACTACATCGGTAGAATATACACCGGCAGGATAAGCAAAACCGGGAGTTGCTTTATACTTAACAGTAAAGTTTTGGTTGCCGCCATAAGTAGCACCTGTGATTAGGTTTGCTGCAGTTGCGCCTAAAGCATTGTATGCTGATGCAGAGAAACCTGTTCCTAAGTTACCACCTGTGTTGTTGGCTGTTACAACCAATCCAAGAACTGATGCAGGCATAGATGAAGCTGTGGTAACACCACCGTTGGTTACGTTGAAGTTTGCAGTGCTGGTTTTTACGGTTACGCCAAATGCTTTGTTGGAGCGTACTTTGATTTGTTGCGTGCTGCTTTCTACACCATTTTGGTAGTCGTCGGCAGTAGTGAATGGAATGCTTACGGTTGATCCCGTTGCTGAGTTGTTGGCTACGAAGGTGATTTCAAGCGCGTTGCTCAAAGCAAGTTGAACAGTTTGTGTAGCTGTTCCTGATGCGTTGGCGGTGCTGGGTGCTTGTGCGTTGGCTGCGGTTGCGAATCCGATGATGGCTGCTGTTGCGATGATGATCTTTTTCATGACTTGTTTGTTTTGTTTGTTTTTAAAGGTGTCATGTTCGTCGCTTCGCTCGGTTCATGACTTGTTTGTTTTGTTTGTTTTTAAAAAAGTTGGTTGTCGTTTGTTTTGTTTGACGATGCAAAAATTAGACGGCGGTTAAAATGCTGCAATCTTTAGCCCCCTGCTTAACGACAGCTTTGCAACCGCTTAACAAGTCGTTTACAAATTTCAATGCTGTAACATGATAGAATATACATTCTGGTTGAGTAGGAGAGTTCAATAAATAATTCATTTAGATGGAACGGAGAGAAAACAAAATTTTTCTAGAACTTAGCGTGTTATTCTACTTATGAAACGGGGATATTCCATTATTCTGTTTGCCGCTTTAGCAACCCTTGTCTTTTTTTCTTGTAAAAAATGGACAGATCCGGCTGCACCAAAAGACCCAAGACTCAATGATCACCACTATTGCAATGATCCATTGGCTGTAAACTACAATTGGAATTTTCCGGGTGTTGCGGATAGCACTGTTTGCATCTATCCTTCGGATTTGTTTAAGGGCACTTATTCATTCACCGATTCCATTTATGATAACCAACAAAACTTAGATACAGTAAACCCCCGAAAAACTTATCTTTTATACTTTCTGCCGGTTACAAAATACAAGTTTCGGGTTGTAGGTTTTTGTGGGGCTACAGATTCATTGAAATTTACGGCAGAACGAAGTACTTATCGTGCCAATGCAGATACAACCATTTTCCAATTCGATACCATCAAAGTTTATGGTCAATATTTCTGTCGCCAATTAGATACCATGACGGGCTATTTCCAAAAAAACAGAAATGACTCTACCTTAATGAACATTCAATTTCAGGTAGTGAGCGATACAGGTACATATTTTCACAAAGGCACTGCTGTAAAGAATTAGTTTTGCTGCATGTTTACAGGAATTGTAGAACAGATTGGCTTGATCTCAAGCATTACACAGCATGGCGCTAATCTTGATTTCTGGATAGAAAGTCCTTTTACTGCTGAATTGAAAATTGATCAATCAGTAGCTCATAATGGCGTTTGCTTAACAGTGGTTGAAGTAAGCGATCAAAAATATAGGGTTACGGCCGTGGCTGAAACACTACAAAAAACAACGTTGAATCAGTGGAAACCTCAACAATTTGTCAATTTAGAACGGGCTATACAATTGGGAGCTCGATTAGATGGACATTTTGTGCAAGGACACGTGGACTCAACGGGCGTTTGCCTTTCCAGACAAGCATTAGAGGGTAGTTATCTATTTCGTTTTTCATTTCCGGAAACTTTTTCAGCATTCATTATTGAAAAGGGGTCAATTTGTATCAATGGTGTAAGCTTGACAGCCTTTCAACTGGGTCGTACAGATTTTATGGTAACCATTATTCCTTATACTTTCCAGCATACAAATTTTCAATGGTTGAAAGAAGGAGATTTTGTAAATTTAGAATTTGATGTTTTGGGGAAATATTTGCTTCGGGCTAAAGAAATAGGTATTTGACACTTGCTATCAGTATCTTGCACGAATTACCCCCCCTTTATGCAAAAAATTGAACTTAAGCAAAGTTACGATGTAGTGATTATTGGTGCCGGCGTTGGCGGGCTAACTGCAGCAGCCTTATTAAGCAAAGCTGGTTTTTCTGTTTGTGTTTTAGAGCGTGAACCCCACGTTGGCGGCTATCTTGCAGGTTTTCGTAGAAAACATTTCAGGTTCGATACGGCTATCCATTGGCTCAACCAATGTATGCCAGGTGGCATGGCTGCCAATATTTTTGATATTCTTGGTAGCGATCATCCTTGGGCTATTCCGCAAAAAAAAATTAAACGATACAAAGGGGATGACTATGAATATTTACTTACCGATAACCCCGATGACTTAAAAAAGCAATGGCAACAAGAGTTTCCGGAAGATAAAAAAGGAATTGAACGATTTTTCAAAGATGCCAAAATACTCGGTCGTGCTTTTGCTAACTTCGGTCATATTTTTCGTAGTGAAGAAACGATGAGCTTTTTTGAAAAGCTACATAATAAAAGAAACCTGTTGAAGTTTGGTTTGCCTTTCATAAAACATCTTCGATTTTCAGGCGAAGAAGGAATTAAAAAAGGACTAAGGAAATATTTCAAAAACGAAAAACTACAACGGGTTTTCAGTGCTGATACCGAATTGCTTTCTTGTTTAGTGCCAATTGGTTGGGCGTATTATGGCGACTATCAAAGTCCGCCTAAGGGCGGTGGGCAAGTTATTCCGGAATGGATGCAACACATTGTAGAGTTTTATGGTAATCATGTTTTTTTCCGTTGCTCGGTAGATAAAATTTTGCTGGAAGGCGACAAAGCTAAAGGTGTAAAATTTAATTGTAGAGGCACCAATTTTGAAGTGCAAAGCCGCTATGTTATTGCTGCTTGTGATGTAGAAATGCTTTACGATAAAATGCTCCCATTAAACACCATCAGCGAAAAATTCAGATCAAAATTATCTGATGCTGAATTATACAGCTCTTCCGTAACCGTGGCTGTCGCCTTAGATTGCCCTGCTGAAGATTTGGGATTTGGAGAAGAGTTTATACATATTTCCAGTGAAAAAGTTTCTCGTGCAGACCATACAGGCGGCGATCCATGGAAAAGTGAAATTTCAATTTTGGCACCTTCATTAAGAGATAAATCATTAGCACCAGAGGGCTGTGGTACCTTGACCTTATTTATGCCCGCCTATATGAATTTTAAAAACAATTGGCTTACCGAGCAAGATGCAGAAGGTAATTATCTGCGCAATGATGCATATAAGGAATTGAAAAATCAAATTGCCGAAGCTTTGATCGAACGAGTAGAAAAGATTTTAGCTCCTGATTTACGAAAGCATATTTTGTTTTATGACGTTGCTACACCTGTAACACATTGGCGATATACTGGAAATAAAAATGGAACTATGATGGGTGCAAAACCGGGCAGAAAAAATATGCAAGGAAAAGTAGCCCATTACAAAACACCCATTCAAAATTTATACTTAGGCGGACATTGGGCAGAGCTGGGTGGAGGTGTACCAATTGCCGTAAAAGCAGGCGCAAATGCCGTTTTATTGATTCTAAAAAAAGAAAAGCCCGATACCTTTAAGGCACTCTCAAAATATATGGATGGTAAAATTTCAGTCGAAGCCTTATTAACAAGCGGTGTTTTCCTTCCATACGACAATTCATGGAAGCAAGCACTGACACCAGCTCAAAAGTTGTCTTTGCGAAAGGAAGATACCAAGGAAAATTAATTTTCTTCATTGTTGTCAGAACACTGACCAACGACATTTTTTTCATTTTGAGGGAAACACTTATTTTTGCACACCCAAAATGAAACCTGATAGGTGGTAATGAGAAATTTTGTGTTGGCGATAATTGATTTTTTTCATCGTCCTTTTGCGCGGTGGATTGATCAACAAACCTTTAGATATCTTGCTTGCGGCGGCTCTAATACCGTTTTAGATATTTTCATTTACTTTATCAGCTATCATTTCATTTTACACAAGTTACCCGTTCATGTAGCTGGCATCACCATTGCGCCGCACATTTTTGCTTTCATGATGTCTTTTAGTGTAAGCTTTCCTATGGGTTTTGCCTTGTCTAAATACGTTGTTTTTACAGAATCCAATTTAAAAGGCAGGATACAGCTTTTCCGATATGCTTTGCTGGTAGGCATGTGCATTTTGTTGAACTATGTATTCTTGAAACTTTTTGTTGAGTATTGCCATATTTTTCCTACACCGTCAAAGATTATCACAACAGCAATAGTGGCTGTTTTTAGCTACTTTTCTCAACGTAATTTCACCTTTAAGGTAAAAGAAGCCTATGCCGAACAACCCAATCCGCAAGGAATTCAGTAACCTTATTTTATAAACAAGGCTCTTAGTTCTCCGGCTTCCTCCGGCTTCATTTTCCCACCTAAAATTAGGCGCAACTGCCTCCGGCGAAGTGCTCCATCATACATTTTCTTTTCTTCGTCTGTTACAGGTACCAAATTGGGCACTTTTCTTGGGCGGCCATTCGGGTCTAATGCTACAAAAGTGAGATAAGCTTCGTTGGTCAGATATTTATATTGGGCAGCCAGATCTTCGCCCCACACTCGAAGATAGATCTCCATTGAAGTGTTAAAAGCACGAGTAACCTTACTTTCAATGGTCAGCAAATTGCCCAGCTTGATAGCATTGGCAAAAGATACGTTATCTACTGATGCCGTTACCACCGGACAATTACAATGTTTCATAGCTGAAATAGCGGCGGCAATATCCATCATGTGCATCAGCCTGCCACCCATAAGGTTGCCAAGGGTATTGGTGTCATTTGGCAAAACGAGTTCGCTCATGATGTTTTCAGTATCGTGTGGATGTTTGGTAGTAATCACTATCAATTAGTTTTAAAAATCGCGGCAAAGGTAGGGGTGTGGAATTTGAACACAAAAGAAAAGCGAAAAGACTAACGACAAAATCAGACTACCACAATCAGCAATTCCGGTAAAAGTTTGAAACGAAAAAAATCCCACCCAAAATTGGGCAGGATTAGTTGAAATATAATTTAATCTATAAACTTAGACTATCTTTTCAATTTGACTATAGTTGAGTTCTACAGGTGTTGCTCGACCAAAGATTTTCACCACTACTTTCAGCTTTTTCTTCTCTTCATTTACTTCTTCTACAGTACCATTAAAGTCGTTGAAGGGCCCGTCAATAATTTTAACGGTTTCGCCAACAATATATGGCTCAGCAAAACCAATTCCTTGTTCACTAACTTCATCCATCTTGCCAAACATTTTATTGACTTCCGACTTGCGTAAGGATGTAGGATTATCTTTTCCTAAGAAATGAATAACACCAGATACATTCTTTATCGTTTGGATCATTTCGTCGTTTAGTTTCCCATCCTGAGCTTCCAACATGAGATAACCTGGAAACATGATTTTTTCGCGAGTTTGTTTTTTGCCGCTTACTACTTTATATACTTTTTCTACCGGACACAAAACTTGTAACAGAGCATTGCCCCAGCCGTATATTTTGATCTCCTTATCGAGATATTCTTTTGCTTTTTTTTCCTTTCCACTGACTACGCGCAGCACATACCATTTGGTTTCCTGCGTAGCGGAAGTTTCGCTTGTTGCTGTCATAAAATATGATTACTTGCCTAACAGATCATAAACCGTACTCAACACCTTTTCGCTGGCAATGTCCATACCGAAAACGACTAATGTGGTGATGGCTAATGCCACAAGGACAATGATGGTTGTTTGTTGCAACTCATCCCAAGAAGGCCAACTTACCTTATGAATCAGCTCATCATAAGCCTCCTGAACGTATGTTCCTATTTTTGCCATAAATTTTACAAATAAAAAAACAAGGTACAAAAGCCGGTATTGATAGGTTTTTGTTCCTTTATTTTAGTTGCACGGGCACCCGGATTCGAACCAGGATCAAAGGTTTTGGAGACCTCTATTCTACCATTGAACTATGCCCGTAAGACTTTTGAATCAATACGTTTTATTGCATCAATTCCGCAAATTAAAAAGCCAAAAGATAATCTTTTGACTTTTTGTGGAGGGCAAAGATACGTCAAAGTTTTAGATGAACGAACTTTTTTTTTCAACCCACTAACACCAAAAAAAATGCTTTGACCGGCTCCTCAACTTCTCTTAGTTTTGCCGCCTCGTGAAGCTGCAAGTGTTGTTGGGATTATATCAAAATGACAACCGCTTAAAAAAATTAGCGGGCGATATTTCTTTGCCTCAAGCCCGCCTACGAGTTAAACTTGAACACTTGCGAGGTGCTGCAATTTCTTTTTTAGCTACTGCCATTTGGCAACAAAGCGATGTTAACCACGTTTTTATTCTTGACGACAAAGAAGAAGCCGCATACTTTCACAATGATCTTGAGCAATTAACTCGTGCCTTAGATATTTGCTATTTCCCCGACAGCTTTAAACGCACAGGACTATTTGCTGAGCTCAACAGTAGTCATGTAATGCTTCGAACAGAGGCACTGACAAAATTTAGTGGCACAAAAACAAACAAAAAAGCATTAGTAACTTATCCCGAAGCCTTATTTGAAAAAGTAGTGAATCCCACTACCCTTTCTGGCAACATGATTGGCATCAAGGTAAATGAAACACTGGAAGTAGATAAGCTATTAGAACAATTTATAGAGCTTGGATTCAAACGAGAAGACTTTGTTTATGAGCCCGGTCAATTTGCCATGCGTGGCGGCATTCTTGATATCTATTCATTCGGAAATGAACACCCCTATCGAATTGAACTGTTTGGAAACGAAGTAGATAGCATCCGCATCTTTAATCCCGAAACCCAATTGTCTGAGCGAAAGCTGCTTCAGGTAACCATTTTACCGAATGTAGAAACTAAATTTGATACCAACGAGAAAATTTCTCTTCTGGATTTTTTACCTAAAAACACAATTTTTTGGATCAAGGATCTGGCTTTCACTTTTGGCAAACTGCAAAAAATGCAAGATGAGCTGCCAGAAAAATTGAAAGTTGGGATAGTGTCCGTAGATAGAGAAGAAGAATGGCTGAAATCAATCACAGCAGATGATTTTGAAACCACTTCTACTTGGGAAAACAACTTAGCTAATCACCATTTATTGACATGGAACGATTTTCCCAAAGGCTTTTCAGCAGAAACCCAATGCTTGTCATTTTCTACCGAAACTCAACCTGCCTTCAACCGACAATTTAATTTGCTGATTGATGATTTAAAAAAAAGAAGTGGTCTTGGATATGCTCCTTTCATCTTTGCAGAAAACCCTAAACAATTAGAGCGTTTACGCAGTATTTTTGAAGACCTGAATGCCGAAATAAACTTTACCCCCATTCCTGTTGCTATATCACAAGGCTTTATAGACCATGAAAAAAAAGTGGTTTGCTATACTGACCATCAAATTTTTCAACGGTATCATAAATACAAAGTAAAGCAGGCTTACAGCAAGGGAAAAGCACTCACCATTCGGGCATTGAAAGAACTACAACCGGGCGATTTTGTTACGCACATAGATCATGGTGTAGGCGTGTATAGCGGCTTGCAAAAAATAGAAGTAAACGGAAATTTACAAGAAGCTATTCGCATTATTTATCGCGACAACGATGTACTGTATGTCAACATCAATTCGCTACATAAAATCAGCAAATACACCGGCAAAGAAGGCTCACCACCCCGAGTTAACAAGTTGGGCAGTGATGCTTGGGAAAAACTGAAAAACAAAACCAAAAAGCATGTCAAAGACATTGCTGCCGATTTGATAAAATTGTATGCCAAACGAAAGGCTTCTCAAGGATTTTCATTTTCTCCTGACAGTTATTTGCAAACCGAATTGGAAGCTTCCTTTTTCTATGAAGACACACCCGACCAAAGCAAATCTACAACAGACGTAAAACACGATATGGAACAGCCCTCACCTATGGACAGATTGGTGTGTGGCGATGTGGGGTTTGGAAAGACAGAAGTAGCTATCCGCGCAGCTTTCAAGGCAGTTTGTGACAGTAAGCAAGTTGCTATTTTAGTACCTACAACCATACTTGCTTTTCAACATTATCAAACGTTTAAAGAACGATTGAAGGATTTTCCAGCAACGGTTGACTACATCAATCGCTTTAAGTCTGCCAAGGAAAAAAAGGATACATTTAAACGATTAGAAGAAGGGAAAATTGACATTATTATTGGCACTCACGCCATCCTTAATAAAGATGTAAAATTTAAAGACATTGGGCTGTTGATTATTGATGAGGAACAAAAATTCGGCGTTGCTGCAAAGGAAAAACTTCGTACTCTTCGTGCGAATGTAGATACGCTCACACTTACGGCCACACCGATTCCACGCACGTTGCAATTTTCCCTTATGAATGCACGAGACCTTAGTATTATGAACACGCCGCCCCCCAATCGACAACCCGTTCACACAGAGGTTTTAGGCTTTGATGAGCAAGTGATTCGTGATGCTATTTATTATGAAACAGAACGCGGTGGGCAAGTATATTTCATCCATAATAGAGTTCAGAGCCTGCCCGATATGGTTACGCTTTTGAAAAATCTTTGTCCGGACGTTGCAATCGGCATGGCACATGGTCAAATGGAGGGGCATAAATTGGAAGATGCGCTTATTAATTTTATTGAGCAAAAATTTGATGTGCTTTGCTGCACCAACATTGTTGAAAGCGGCGTAGATATACCTAATGCAAACACTATCATCATCAATAATGCACATCAATTTGGACTAAGTGATTTGCATCAACTTCGCGGTAGAGTTGGGCGAAGCAATAAAAAGGCATTTTGCTATTTATTGGCTCCATCTATGATCACATTGCCCAATGATAGCCGCAAACGATTACAAACCTTAGAACAGTTTAATGAATTGGGTAGCGGTTTCCAAATTGCTATGCGCGATTTAGACATTAGAGGTGCTGGCAATTTATTGGGCGGAGAACAGAGTGGATTCATTGCTGAGATTGGGTTTGAGATGTATCAGAAAATTTTGAACGAAGCCATTCGAGAATTAAAAACAACCGATTTTAAAGACGTTTTCAAAGAAGAATATGAGCGCAAAAAGGATTTTGTAAACGATTGTACCATTGATACCGATCTTGAAATTCTTATTCCCGACAGCTATGTAGAAAACATTACTGAACGACTTTCGCTTTATACCCAATTGGACGATGTGTCAACCGAAGAAGAGCTACAACTCTTTACAGTTGAGCTTAAAGACCGCTTTGGACCTATTCCCGAACAAGTAGAAAACCTTTTCATTACGCTCCGTTGTCGTTGGGCTGCTCGGCTTCTGGGTTTTGAAAAACTAATATTGAAAAACGGTCAACTACGGTTGTATTTTATCAGCAATCCCGATTCTCCTTATTTTGAATCACCAACTTTCAACCACATCATGCAGTACATTCAGCGACAAACCAATTTTGCTCGCTTAAAACAGGTTGGAAAGAATTTTATGCTCATTGCTGACAATCTGATTACAATGAAGGAAGTCTATCTCTTTTTGACATCCATGGTCAAGACAATTGACTCATAAAGGGTGTTTTTTCTCTATGCCACGTTTTTATTGTAACTTAAACCGGTGAAAGAGTAATATCAATCATCCCCCTAACTATATTTTATGGATAAGATTCGCATAGCTATTGCAGACGACCATCACTTACTGTTGGATGGATTAAGGGCTTTGATGCAAAAGCAAAAAGAAATTGAAATTGTTGGTCTGTATGATAATGGACGTTCCTTGTTTGAAGCATTGCCCATTATTGTACCACAAATTGCTTTGGTAGATATCAACATGCCAGAAATGAATGGTGAAGAACTTACCAGAAAAATTAAAGAAAAATATCCCACCGTTTCCGTTATTGCCTTATCTATGTATGACGATGCAGGACACATCATGGAAATGATAGAAGCCGGCGTGTCGGGCTATATACTCAAAAACGTAACCGACAAAGAACTGCTGGAAGCAGTGCGAACCGTTGCTAATGGTAGAATGTATTTTTCCAATGAAGTAGCTGATAAAATCACAAGCATTGCGCTACAACAACAAAAGCGGACTGAAGGCGTAGAAGAATTGAAACTGACCGAACGTGAAATGGAAATATTGAAACTGATAGCCGAAGAAATGAGCAATGCCCAAATAGCAGAAACGCTTTTTATCAGCGAGCGAACGGTGGAAACACATCGAAAAAATATGTTGCGAAAAACCAATAACAAGACAATTGTCGGACTCCTGAAATATGCTTTTGAAAACCGAATCATTTAAGCCATCTATTGTAAGACGATAGCCCCCCCTTACCCACAAAATTGCCTTTATATTAAAAAATTATTTTGTAATTTTTAAAATATATTTTAATAACTTTGCTTTACCCTTTTTGACACATTAAGCATACCACCCACGCACTGAACATAATATCATGCCGGACAGCTTAGGTCCAGACAACTGGCTGGTTCACACCCGTGGCTGGTTTATGACCCTGAGTGCAAACGGAGATAGTCTAAACGAACGCATATATTATAGTGTAAATACTTGTAGTGATAAGAACCTACTCTATGATGCTCAGCAAACAGATGATGGTGGATTTATTTTGTGCGGAGAGGCAACAGAAAGGTGTAGCGGGTTTACCCCTCCTTCCCAACGTGGTTGGTTGGTCAAGGTGGATAGCAATGGCTGTCTTGGACCGGGTGAACCGCAATGCTGACCAACGGCTGTACCGGCCACTCCTAAAACATCTTCGTTTTTCACATACCCCAATCCCGTTAACGATGAATGGAACATTGCCAATCCGCAAAACTACGCACTCCGCCTCACTATCACAGACCTGACCGGAAGAACCCTTCTTGAAACCCATTCGGCAGCTACAACCATCCGCCTGTCGCTGGCAAACCTCGCTTCCGGAATCTATCTCTACCAAATAAAAACAAACAACGGAACGACAACACAAGGAAATATATGAAATAAATGAACTGTACCAAACAATAACCAAAGCCTACTCCTTTTTCACTCAAAAACATTGGGGAAAAATTCTTAAAAAAAATGCGAATATCCGTGCTGGTACGGAAAAATAAATACCACATTTGTGGTATTGTCCACCTTGTTTGAAGGCTATACTTTTGCCTTCGTATTTCCATTTACCCCTGTGGGAACTCATTTTTCCTCTCGCGGGAATAAAAAATACACGTTAGAGGGTGGATTTTTAATAATCCAGGCAGCGAAACCTTTCGTCGGTTTTGCTGCTTTATTTTATATACCCAAATTTTGCAGTAGGATTATCGTATTGGTTTGTGTGTCGGGTGTTTTAATTTTTTTAAAAATGGAGTAAGAATTATTATGAAATTCTCCCTGCGTTGGAACAGGCACACTATTACCGTTTTTGTTTCATGTTTATAAATTTCATAACCTTCTTTGGTATGGTAGCAAAAAAATGCTCTTTTGGTTTTGCGAAGGGTTGTTCTCGGTTGTTTTCGGAATGTAGAGTAAAACCAAATCCCGAAAAACCAGAAAAAGTTGTGCCATTTGCGGGTCGGCATAGCTTTTTGTAAATACATACGTTGTTTTTATTTCATGATGATATAATAGTTTATAAACTAACTACATATCTGTTCCTACTTCATGCAAATGGGGTTCACAGCTATAACACAAATTGGAGAGTTTTGCCCATTAAAATATTTATAATCTTTAAAGCTTATTTCAATCGTAGCATAGTGTTTTTAACTTATAATGTATCTGAAAGTCAAGAAATGTATTTTTAATTTTCTTAAATATCATTTTTTTATTTTGCAAATTTAATCTTAATAATATTATTTAATTTTAATTTTATTTCATATTAAATTATGCACATCTTTAATTATCAAACTAATATACCTTAAACATATACTATGAGCTCAAGTTAGATGGTTTTTCAAAATAAACTGGCAATGAAAAATTTGAATTTGCTCGTAGTCTTAATTTGATTTCAAAAAAGAAAGCTGTCAACGCCCAACGTCAGAGTTCATATTCTCGTCTTATTACTCTTACCGACTTTATTCAAGTCGAAAAAATAAAATTTGGCACATTGATGTTTTTTAACTTTTTTGCAGCCTTCTAATAAGAAATCACAAAACGCATCTTTTATAGCACATTTCTACCTTACTTAAACTTAGTGAATGACGTAGAACTATACGTTAAAAACAAAGTAGAAAATGATGCTATCAACTCAACTCCATCTTAGTGATTCTGAATTGATCCATGCTTATTTGCAGGGGAATTGTAAATGTTTTGAGACGCTGATGATGCGGTACAAAGACAAGGTTTACACGACCATTTTCATGCTCGTAAAAGACTCTTTTTTGGCTGAGGATATTTTTCAAGAAACCTTCATCAAAATTATTAATACCATTCGAAAAGGGAAATATGCAGAGCAAGGGAAATTTTTGCAATGGGCATTGCGGGTAGCTCATAATTTGTGCATGGATCATTTTCGACGCATTCGTAGAAATCTTCCCATTACTACTGAAGACGGAAGAGAAATATCTTTTTTGCTTCAGCTTGATAACAACCATGCAGAAACGGATCTCGAACGTCGGCAAACACATCAAAGTGTACGCAAACTAATAGAATTGCTGCCTGATGAACAACGTGAAGTGATTGTATTAAGAATATATGCGGACTTGAGTTTTAAAGAAATTGCTAACCTGACCCAAGTAAGCATCAATACAGCTTTAGGCAGAATGCGTTATGGTCTAATCAACCTTCGCAAAATGATTACCGATCAACAATTGGTATTGCGTTAATCAAAAAAACTGAAGAAAAAAAGGAGAACGACCCTAATTAATCAGCTTAGTAATTTGTACTTCTAAATCGGGCTTCACTTGCATCATGCCGGTAGTAACAATCGTATCGCCGATTGCTAATCCATCTGTAACAAGAACCTTATCAACTGTTCTTGCACCTAATTGTACAGTAGTCATCAAGATTTTTCCGTTTTTCACAACGGCTACTTTCTTATCTCTTGATGTGGGGATAACAGATTGTGTAGGAATCAGCAAGGCATTATTGATTCGTTCATTGTTAATGTGCACGTGGGCAAAGGTTCCTGCAGTCAATTTGCTTGAAGGATTTGGAACAATTGCTCTTACTTTAATGGTGCGTGTAGCGGCATCTGCAGCTGGTTCAACCGCTATGATTTTCCCGTTCAAACGATTTGTATCTCCATCAGATTTATACTGAACAGTTTTGCCGATAGACAACGCTTTTGCATAACGATCGGGCACACTGAAATCTATTTTTAAGGGATCCAATTGTTGCAAGCTGGCG
Organism: Bacteroidota bacterium; assembly: GCA_018267875.1. Classification (GTDB taxonomy): domain Bacteria; phylum Bacteroidota; class Bacteroidia; order Chitinophagales; family Chitinophagaceae; genus JAFIGV01. The sequence continues at coordinate 16,661 of JAFDXP010000067.1, forward strand.
ATGATTGAAGTGGGCGAAATAATTGCCCCAACGCTTACTTGTCGAATTCCAATTTTTCCGTCAAAAGGCGCAACTATCTTTGTTTTGCGCAATTGCGCCTGTTGATATTCTATATCAGCCGATAGTGATGCAATTTGTGTTTCGGTAGCATCATAGTCTTGTTGGCTCACACCACCGATTGTCAACAAATCTTTTTGACGTTGTGCTAATTTTTCTTGTAAGGCTTTTTGTGCTTCCAGTTTTTTGATGGTTGCAATTATGTCGTTGTCATACAAGATGACAAGTGTTTGTCCTTTTTTTACAAAGGTGCCTTCCTTAAATAAAATGCTTGTAATCCTTCCATTAATTTCAGGATGTACATCTACCTCTTCATTGGCCAAAAGAGAGCCACTAGCATCAATATCTTCATCAAATTCTTGTGGATTGACTATATATCCTTGTGCTTTTAAACCTTTGGGTTTGGTATTCGGGTTACCGGCATCGCCCTTCTTATTCTTACACTGTGAAAAAGAAATCAGTATTACTGCTGCAAAAAATACAGATAAAATGTTTGATAAACTTTGTTGCATTACGGTGAGGAAGGTGTAATTTTAGAATGTGCAAAGATACCGGATTTATTACGGTCAAAGGCTATCATTTGCAGTGTGAGAACTGATGCGGTATAAAAGAAAACTCATCCTTATTGTATTTTTAACAACCTCCCTTACGGCTATTCAATTTCTATTGCCGGAAAACTCTAAAGTTGTCTCCTACTATAATATTTTCATTTTTCATCCCTTTCAATCACTTCGAAATATTGTCTTTAGTATTGTCCCGTTTAGTGTAGGTGATATCCTGTATCTGATAGCCCTAATTTTTCTTCTTTATTTTGTGTGGAAATGTTTGCGGTATATAATCCAATTTCAAAAGTACCGACATCAATTAGGCAATATCCTGCTTCGGTCATTAGTCGTATTGCTCATAATATACACTTGTTTTATTTTAGGGTGGGGAGGAAATTATTACAAGCCATCTTTAGCAAGCTATTGGCAACTGGATCAAAGGACATGGGATAAGGACAGCCTATTGGTACCCTTTGATATATACCTTATCAAAAAACTCAACGATTATGAAGCGGGGTATCAAAACCGAACATTTAAAACGATTGACAAGCAAGCACAAAACTATTACCGAGAATATACCGATAGCAGAACACGTAAATATGGTGTGAAAGTGAAAGCATCGCTATTAGGAAATGCGTTGCAATACTTCGGAATTCAAGGATATTTCAATCCGTGGACAGGCGAGGCACAAGTCAATAAAAACTTGCCGAGCTTTATGTTGCCTTTTGTTATTTGCCATGAAATGGCACACCAATCGGGCATTGCAGCAGAAGACGATGCCAATCTTTTATCTTATGCCATCAGCACCTTGGTTCCGGACAGTGTTTTTCGGTATTCTGCCTATTTCAACATTTGGCTTTATACACACGCAAAGGTCAGAATGCAAGATTCTTCATTAGCTCGAACGCTAAAAGCATCTCTTAATCAGGTAACATTAGCCCAACTTGACACCCTAAAAAGTATTCGTAAACGATACGAAAGTGATATCAGCGATTACAGCGGATTGTTGTATGATGGCTATTTGAAATTACATCATCAAAAAGATGGCATTGGCAGCTATAATAAAGTAACAATTTCCGCATGGGAATTGGAACAAAAGCCCCGTGGTCGTTTCATTGAAATACCCTGATAACAATCAGTGTTTCCTTTGACAGTATAATGACAGTTTTCGATCATACTCAAAATAGTAACTAACTAACTTTGCCGCGCATCAAAAAAAGTAAAAGCCTTGAAAGCATTATTATGTTGTGTAGCCATTGCGGCATCCTTCATTTCAAAAGCACAAACTGCTCCTGACAAATTAGTTTATCCGGATGAAAAGCATTTTAAAAACCTGCGTCAATTGACTTTTGGTGGTGATAATGCGGAAGCCTATTTTGGATTTGACAATGAGCACATAGTTTTCCAAAGGACAGCTCCAAAAGATGGCATTCCTTGCGATCAAATTTTCTATTCAAAGCTGCCAAAAAATGCCAAACAGCCTTTTAAATATGATCGAGTAAGCAGTGGAGAAGGGCGAACTACATGTGCTTATCTGATGCCCGACATGAAACATGTGCTGTATGCGTCCACACACTTAGATTCTAAAGATTGTCCACCAGTACCAGACAAAGAAAAAATGAAAAAGTACGTTTGGCCAATTTATGATAGCTACGACATTTTTGTTGCAGACTTAAAGGGTAATATCACACAACAACTCACTCACGAACCGGGCTATGATGCAGAAGCAACCATCTCGCCTAAAGGTGACAAAATAATTTTTACCTCTATGCGCAATGGCGATCTTGATCTTTATGTGATGGATATAGACGGCAAGAACGTAAAACAAATTACACACGATTTAGGGTATGATGGTGGTGCTTGGTTTTCAAAAGATGGGAAAAAGATAGTTTGGCGTGCCTCTCGCCCTAAAAGCGATGAAGAAGTAAAAGAATATAAAGACTTGTTGGCAAAAGGATTAGTGATGCCTACCAACATGGAAGTATTTGTAGCAAATGCCGATGGTAGCAATGTGTATCAAGTAACCAAATTGGGGCAAGCTAATTGGGCACCTAATTTCATGCCTGATGGCAAGCGTATCATCTTTGCCTCCAATCATGAATATGCACGCGGTTTCCCATTCAACATGTACATCGTCAATATTGATGGGACTGGTCTTCATAAAGTTTCGCACGATGGTGGATTTGATGCTTTTCCCATGTTTTCTCCGGATGGGAAAAAACTCATCTTCAGCTCGAATAGAAACAATGGCGGCACCCACGATACAAACTTATTTATTTGTGATTGGGTAGAATAAGTTATGGAACACAAGGCGTTGTGATGTTTGAAGATATCAAATTACTGACTTCTTAAAAACATCATTTTGTGTTCTGAATTTTTTTTCTATTTTTCAACAAAATTGAAAATTTTTAAACTCATGGCAGACAAGCGCTATATTTTTTTGGTAGATGACGAACCCATCCAAAATGAAATGCTAAAAGATTATCTCACGGAGCGTTTCGTTTATGAAATCAAGACGTTTGAAAACGGTGAGGACATGCTTCAAAACATGGCACTCAACCCTGAAATAGTGGTTCTAGACTATCATCTTAGCGCGCAAAAGCCCAATGCAAAAAATGGGGTTGAAATTCTCAAAATATTGAAAGATCGCCATCCCGATGTTCAAGTAATTATGCTTTCGGGTCAAGACAAAATTGATGTCGCTATTGACAGCATGAAATATGGAGCATACGACTATGTGGTGAAAGGTGAAACAGCTTTTTCTCGCACAGAAAATATCCTAAATAATATCAGTGAACTGCACAAAGTGAAAACCATCAATGCAGCTTATAAAAAGACTATTACTTTACTTGGTGTTGTGATAGCCGCCATAGTTACACTCAGTGTGTATCTCTATTTTTTCACCGATGCTTTTTCACATGCCTACACAAAACCATAAAACATTTTCAGCTTTCTATATTGAATAAGCAGCACTTCTTTAGATTTGCTGCTTCTTATTTTATTACTGAATAATTATAGCCAAAATGAAATTAGCATCCCGCCTGAATCGAATTCAAGAACCACAGACTATTCGTATGGCTAAACTGGCTCGCGAATTGAAAGCACAAGGTGCCAATATTGTTGATTTAAGTCTGGGAGAGCCCGATTTTATCACGCCGAAACACATTTGTGAAGCTGCTACAGAGGCTATGGTACAAGGCTATACGAAATATACACCCGTAGCAGGTATGCCTGAATTGCGTCAAGCCATTTGCCAAAAGCTAAAACGTGATAATAACCTCGATTATATTCCCGAAGAAGTCATTGTTTCAACCGGAGCTAAACAATCTTTAGCTAATGCTATCCTTTCTTTGATTGATCCGGGCGATGAAGTAATTATTCCTACACCTTATTGGGTTACTTATAGTGCGCTTGTGGATTTAGCAGAAGGCATCAATAAATTTATTCCTTGTTCCATAGATGCTGATTTCAAATTGACTGCTCAACAATTAGAAGAAGCCATAACCCCCAAAACCAAACTCTTTATTTTTTCTTCGCCCTGCAATCCATCGGGCAGTGTTTACACCAAAGCAGAATTGGCTGCATTAGCCGAAGTTTTTGCACGTCATCCACAGATTTTTATTTTGAGCGATGAAATTTATGAGTATATTAATTATGCCGGTAAGCATGAAAGTATTGCTCAATTTGCCCCTATTAAAAACAGGGTACTTTTAGTGAACGGCATGTCTAAAGGCTTTGCTATGACTGGATGGCGTGTTGGCTATCTGGCTGCCTCAAAAGAAATTGTACAAGCTTGCGAAAAACTGCAAGGACAATTTACTTCTGGTACTAATTCTATTGCACAACGCGCTTCAATAGTGGCTCTCACCACAGACCTACAGCCAACGAAGGAAATGACGAAAGCATTTCATGAACGTAGAAATTTCGTGTTGGATGCCCTGAGCAACATGCCACATGTAAAAGTAAATGACCCCAAAGGTGCATTTTATGCGTTCCCGGATATCAGTGCTTTCTTTGGCAAAACAGATGGGGAAATGCTCATCAAAAACGATGAGGATTTATCCATGTACTTACTACATAAAGCGAATGTAAGCACCGTAAATGGCGAGGCATTTGGAAGTCCACAGTGCATACGACTTTCTTTTGCTACTTCATTAGACAATTTAAAAGAAGCCATGAAGCGTATTGCACATGCTTTAGCTCAGTTAAAATAGTTTTAAGCAAATTATTTCCCGAAACAAAAAGAAAAGCCAGCACCTACATTCCATAAATAAGGGCGCTGAGAGGCGGTATAATCCTTTGCCGGCGCAGCTCCTGATGATAGTGTTATGGTGCCGCTCAGTTCAGGTGCTGGCGTAAATTGTGCCGATGCACTTAGGTCAAAATATAAAGCACGGATCAGTTTTACACTGCTTTGAACATGTAATGCTGTTCCCCACTTTTTATAGTTCCAATCGCTTTGCCAGTTTACAACAGAATTATAATATCCGTTTCCCGATACACCATTTGTACTGGAACTTTCTTGAGCCCACAAATAGGCATAAAAAACAGATGGTGCAATTCTGATTTGCCAATTTTGCGTTGCATTAAAGGCGGCTCCCACCATCAAATCCATCATTCCAACATCATTGATACAACGATCTATAACACGAACACCACCTTCAGCATATTGAAACTTCATTCCCTGCCTTGATGAGCAAACCTGTAAGCCTCCAAACACTTCCGTAAAATCACTGATAGGGCGAAAAACTAAACCACTCACACATGGTGAAACCGCTGCTGCATAAGAGAAATAGCCATTTTCATCGTTAATATTTTTATGATAAGGCATAGCATATCTTGCTGCCATTTGAATGCTTCCATAGGTTTTAGGTAGTGGCATATTGCGCACGGAACGTTTGCTTGGTTGCTCACAACGCAATTGACGAGTAACAGCCATCTGACAACTACATAAACAAAGCAAAAGGAAAACTTGTATGGCTACTTTAATCATACTGAAGATTTTGTCTAAAACGCTTTTAAAAGCATTTCCGTATATCCTAAGCTACCTCTTCAACAAAATCTTTTTCGACTCTTAAATTATCAATGATAAAAACTTGCCGTTGGGGCGTATTCTTGCCCATATAATATTCTAACAGTTTTTGGATATGTTCTTCTTGACTAATAAGAACCGGCTCTTTCCGCATATCCTCGCCAATAAACATGGCAAATTCTTCCGGCGAAATTTCACCCAATCCTTTAAATCGAGTTATCTCCGGTTTATTACCTAATTCTTTGACAGCTTGCTTTTTTTCTACTTCATCATAACAATAAATAGTTTTTTGCTTGTTCCGCACCCTAAACAAAGGTGTCTCGAGAATATAGACATGTCCATTGCGAACTAAATCTGGAAAAAATTGCAAGAAAAAAGTCATCAACAAAAGGCGAATGTGCATTCCATCTACATCGGCATCGGTTGCAATTACAATATTGTTGTAGCGCAAATCTTCTAACCCTTCTTCTATGTTTAAGGCATGTTGTAGCAAGTTGAACTCTTCATTTTCATACACCACTTTTTTGGTCAGTCCGTAACAGTTTAAAGGTTTTCCCCTTAGAGAAAAAACAGCCTGTGATTCTACATTTCTACTCTTTGTAATGGAGCCACTTGCCGAATCTCCCTCTGTGATAAAAATCGTGGACTCCTTTTGCTTTTGAAAAAAATCTTCTTTACTTTTTGAAGGGGGCACTTCATTTAGATGAATTCTACAATCACGAAGTTTTTTGTTGTGGAGGTTAGCTTTTTTTGCCCTTTCGTTGGCTAATTTTCTAATTCCTGAAAGTTCTTTTCTTTCTCGTTCACTTTGTTCAATTCGCTTCTTTAAAGCCTCAGCAACAGCGCTGTTCTTATGCAAGAAATTATCTAGTTCTTTAGCTAAAAAATCATGTACAAAGGTTCGCATACTCGGACCGTGTTCCCATACATTTTGAGATCCAAGTTTGGTTTTGGTTTGCGATTCAAAAACAGGTTCTTGCACACGTACCGACACAGCAGCACATATACTTTGGCGCACATCTGCTGCATCATAATCCTTCTTAAAAAAATCGCGAATCACTTTTACGAAAGCTTCGCGAAAAGCAGCTTGGTGTGTGCCGCCTTGCGTAGTATGTTGCCCATTGACAAAAGAATATAAATCCTCTCCATAGTCGCCGGTGTGGGTGATGGCTACTTCAATATCATTTCCTTTTAAGTGCACAATTGGATAACGCATAGTTTCCGGATTGGTCTTTCTGGTAAGCAAATCAAGCAATCCGTTTTTAGAAAGAAAATTCCGTCCATTGTAATTGATAGTCAAGCCTGCATTGAGAAAACAGTAGTTCCAAATTTGATTTTCTACATATTCACTGATAAAATGATAGTGCTTAAAAACTGAGTCGTCCGGTCTAAAAACTACTAATGTTCCATTAGCCTGACTTGTTTCTGCTTCTTTGTGCTCTTTAACCAAAACACCTTTTTCAAATTCAGCAATTTTTGACTTTCCTTCTCTATAAGATTCTACTTTGAAGCTACTGCTCAAGGCATTTACCGCTTTTGTTCCTACACCATTTAACCCAACAGACTTTTGGAAAGCCTTGCTATCATATTTAGCTCCTGTATTGATTTTTGAAACCACATCCACCACTTTTCCTAATGGAATTCCACGCCCAAAATCACGAATGGAAACTTGCCCATCAGCAATTTTTATATCCACCCTTTTTCCAAAGCCCATGGTATATTCATCAATACAATTGTCCACCACTTCTTTCACCAAAATATAAATCCCATCGTCCATGCTGGAACCATCTCCCAGCTTACCGATATACATTCCTGGACGCAACCGGATATGCTCTCGCCAATCGAGTGAGCGAATACTATCCTCATTATATTGGTTGTTCTGATCTGCCATCTCCCGAATCTTTGATTTTTGCAAAGATGCACATTTGCAGCTTGGTGAGTACCAATTTCAAAGTAGAATTCTTAAGGTTAATTAACAGCATGGGATGTAACTTTAACCCTTTCAAAAAAATGAAGCATTTTGATATGAAGCGAATTGCAATTTGCATAGCAGCAGTAGTGGTTACATTACCATTTATGGTTCTTGCACAAGCAAAACTTGTCGGGAAGGTGTCTAAAAATGGACACGAGCTTGTGATCCCTTATGAACAATATAAATTTCCGAATGGATTGACTTTAATAGTTCATGAAGATCATTCAGATCCTGTGGTTCATGTTGACGTAACCTATCATGTAGGTTCAGCACGAGAAGAGATTGGTAAATCAGGGTTTGCCCATTTCTTTGAACACATGATGTTTCAAGGTTCAGACAATGTGGCGGATGAACAACACTTTAAAATCATCACTGAAGCCGGTGGAACGTTAAACGGCACAACCAATTTAGATCGTACTAATTATTTTGAAACAGTACCGAGCAATCAATTAGAAAAGATGCTGTGGTTGGAAGCGGATAGAATGGGTTTTTTGCTGGATGCCGTTACGCAACAAAAGTTTGAAGTGCAACGTGCTACCGTAAAGAATGAACGCGGACAACGATATGACAATGTACCCTATGGTTTAGTTCGCGAAGTGACAGCAAAAAATTTATATCCTTATGGGCATCCATATTCTTGGCTGACTATTGGCTACATCGAAGATTTAAACCGAGTTAATGTCAATGATCTTAAAAACTTTTTCCTTCGTTGGTATGGTCCAAATAATGCTGTTCTAACAATTGGTGGTGATGTGAATACGAAAGAAGTAGTTAAAATGGTAGAAAAATATTTTTCATCCATTCTAAAATGTCCGGACGTAAAGCCCATGCACCTTCCAATGCCATTGTTAACCAGCGATCGCTATGTTTCTATGATGGACAACTATGCAAAATTACCCCAACTCAGAATGACTTATCCGGTTCCGCCTTCTTTTAGTAAAGATGAACCGGCACTGGATTGCCTGGCTGAAATTTTAGGACAAGGGAAAAATTCAATCTTTTATAAAAACTTTGTAAAGACACAAAAAGCAGTAAATGCAACTTCTTACAATGGCACCAATGAATTAGCCGGCGAATTTACCATTACCATTACGCCTTTCCCCGGACAAAAACTTAGCGATATGGAGCAATTGGTGCGTGAATCTTTTGTAGAATTTGAAAAACGAGGTGTGACAGATGACGATATTGAAAAATTCAAATCGCAGCACGATGCACAAACCATAAAAGGGCTGGAAACCGTGAGTGGCAAAGTGTCTCAATTAGCAGCTTATTACACCTTTACGGGAAATGCTAATCAAATTGGCAATGAACTCAAAAGGTATGATGCGGTAACTAAAGCCGATGTATTGCGTGTGTACAATCAATTTATCAAAGGTAAATATGCTGTTGTGCTTAGTGTATTGACGAAAGGAAATGAAACCAACAAAGCCGGAAACGATAATTATACTGTTTCTAATGCAGAATATAAAGCTCCTGATTATGGTTATCAGAGTTTGAAATACGTGAAAGCTAAAGACAATTTCGATCGTAGTAAAATGCCCGGAACTGGACTCAATCCGGTGGTTAAAGTGCCTGCTTTTTGGAAAGAAAACATCTCAGGAAACATTGAAGCCATTGGCACAAAGACAGCTGAAATTCCGATGGTTACCATGCAATTAAAATTTAAAGGAGGTAAAATGATGGATGCTCTGACACCATCAAAAGCAGGCACAGCTAACCTTTTCGCAGCCATGATGGATGAAGACACCAAAAACTTTTCTGCCGAAGAATTTAGTACAGCTTTAGACAAGTTGGGTAGTAGTATAGATGTTTATTCTGCTGAAGATGCCACTGTCATTAATGTACAATCGCTCCAAAAAAACTTTGATAAAACATTGGCTTTATTAGAAGAAAGAATTCTTCAACCAAAGTTTACAGAAGCAGCGTTTGAAATGAATAAAAAGCGATTAATAGAGCAACTAAAAAATGCCATGAACAGACCGAACTATGTAGCTTCAACGGTTTATCCGAAAATCCTGTATGGCTCCGACAACGTGTTAGGATGGGCTTCTTCCGGTTCCATTCAAACGATTACCAACATTACGCTTAAAGATGTTGAAGAATATTTTCTTCATAATTTTTCCAAAAATGAGGCTAAGATTATTGTTGTTGGTGATGTAAGCAAAGAAGCCTTGCTCCCCAAACTTGCCTTTTTACAAAAAATGAGTAGTGCATCGGTTAAACTTCCTGAACTAAAACCAATACCCTCAATTCCTAAGACTAAAGTATATTTTGTCAATGTACCTAATGCTGCACAAACTGAATTTAGAATAGGATACATAACCGGATTGAAATATGATGCTATAGGAGATTATTTCAAAGTAGGGGTCATGAATTATACATTAGGCGGAGCTTTCAACAGTAGGCTCAATTTATTCTTACGTGAAGACAAGGGTTGGACGTATGGTGCACGCGGAAATTTTAATGGTGATCTATATTCCGGGAACTATACTTTTAGTGCAGGTATCAAAGCCGATGCAACAGACAGTGCTCTTACAGATGTATTACGCATACTGACTGATTTCCGAAATAACGGTTTGAGTACCGATGAGTTGCATTTTACCCAAAAATCAATGGGACAAAGTGATGCACGCAAATATGAAGCCGCCTTTCAAAAAGCAGGGTTTTTAAGTAGGATATTGGACTATAACTTACCGTCAACCTACACGCAAGAACAAAACAAAATTCTTGAACACCTTACCACGACTGAACTTAACACCTTAGCTAAACGGTATGTGCCTAACTCTCAACAAGTAAATATCGTGTTGGTTGGCGACAAAGAAAAATTGTGGAATCGAGTGAAAAAATTAGGCTACGATATGGTTGAATTAGATAAAGAAGGAAATGCTATTCAATAATGAGATTTCTACTTTTGTTTGAAACAAAAGCACTAAATATCCTTTGATACAAAAGCCGGTTTGAATGTTGGAAGATATTGTCAAGGTTTGAGCAATTGGGAAATCAGATAACTTGGTGATTTTTCCAATTTTTTAATGCTAAAAAGCAATTCAATTTTTTACCCTAATTCTTGAGGAGCTTGAGGGGGGCATTTTTTTATGCAATATCATAAAGATGCCTCTCTCAATACTTTCCAACCATTTTCTACTTTTTTTAATACCAATGGCAATTGCATTTTTCTATCATTTTGCCGTGGTTGCGTTTGGCGGATTGTGTTGTTAGATCCTTATATTTTCATCAGGTGAAAAGCGAATAATAAGGCATGTTTTGTATTTTACTCTTCTCAGGCTCTTCAAAAATTCATTTGCTCATCTCTTCTTTCCTCTACAAAACATGAACGATCGAACACGATATAAGATAGGCTGTCAATGGTTCGCTTTGATTATCTTATGTGGAGGTGTAGCCATTCGATTTGTTGAATGGTTTCATTGTAGAGATTTAATGATGGATGAGGTGAATGTTGTTCGTAATATCTTTGAAAGACCTTATGGTGGCTTATTTCGTCCCTTAGTCTATGAGCAATTTGCGCCACCGCTCTTCCTATCCATGATCAAATTATCAAGTTCTCTTTGGGGTTTTGGAGAGATGTCCTTACGCATATTTCCCATCCTTTGTTCCGTCCTTTCTCTGTTTGTTTTCTATCGTTTAGTTCTTTTGTTTGCCAGCAAACGTTCATTATGGTATCCGCTGGCAATTTTTTCTTTTGCTGAAATATACATTCAGTATGCAAACGATGTGAAGCAATATTCATCAGACATATTGGTATCACTGTTGCTGGTGTTCTTAGCCGTAAAAAGAGATTTATTTGCAAGTAGCAGGTTTCGATTTTTCATACAATGGTCGCTGATTGGCATGATAACCGTTTGGCTTTCCATGCCTGCTATATTTATTCTGACCGGTGTTGGCTTCAGTCTATTTATTCAAGCCTATAACGCCAGACAAATACGCTATCTTTTACCCCTTATCGGTGCTGGTATATTGTGGATGTTATCCTTTTCAGGTTACTATTGGCTTTTGCTCCGACATCAGATCGCCTCTGAGTATTTACAGGCATTTCATGCACCTTATTTTCTCAACCTATCTAATGGGAAAGACTTGATTGACAGCCACAACATCGAATTGATGACTGCTTTTTTTTCATCAGCAATAGGTTCTGGTAGGCACTTTCCATTCTTTTTGAATTTAATCTTTTTAATTGTAGGCTTTTATAGTATTTTCCGAAACAATGTAACTAAGGGGCTTGTTCTCTTGATTCCAATCTTTTGCTTCGTGGCTGCAGTTGCCTTGCATCGGTTTACGCTTCTGCCGCGAGTTGGACTGTTTGTCATGCCTCTCCTTTTAATCGTTATTGGGGTTGGGCTGGATACCTTATTGACAATGCGTGTTTGGCTTCAATGTCTAACGATTGCCGCTTGTGTGATAAGTGCAGGCTATGCGCAACAGTTGCGCTTGTTTACCAGCCGAATTGAAATTGATGAGCTTACTAAAGAAATTGCTTTTGCACGAAAAAATAAGGTAGCTTATCATCAAATTTTCCTACCGGAACTCTACGAACCCAGTCTGATTTATTATAAAAGAATCCACCCGAATAAAACTCGCGCCAAGAGCTATGACAGCATACAGATTTTGAAGTGGAAAACGAATTATAGTGCTTTACGATCAGGCATTGTGAATAGATCTGCTTTCCTCTATTTTTGGATGGATGACGGCACCATGCAACGCCATCGAGATTCTATTTTCTCCTTTTTTCAACCCATAGATTCGTTTGTGCAACCAAGCTATAAGGTTTTTGTCTTTGACCAATATAAATAGTCCGAGAAACCTTGTCATTCATACGGCTGTCTTTTAAAAATCCACTCCGATGATTTAGACATTTGACAACAGGCATTTTCAAAAACTAATTCTTCTCATTTTGTAGTCTGCCCCATTTTTTTCAAGGGTCCTTGCCCGAGAATAAACGGTTGAAGTTCCTTGTAGGTCAAAAGAACGTCTGTAGGATAATTTTGGTAAGTATAAATTACTTTAATGCCCTCATCGTTTATGTTGAACTTATCAGATCGAATACTTTGATTCAATTCAAGAGAATCCATCGCATCAAAGAGTCTTTCCCGCGTTGCATTATACAGAATCATTGAGTCTATACTTGAGATTTTTGAACTATCAAACAATGATATAAATGTTAATTCTTTTCCGGTTTCCAAACTAAAATTCATGGTTTGAAATTCCGTCCAAGGATGAGGAGTATCTTTTAAATATAGTGACTTTGACAGAGCCAAACTGGCTATACTGTTGTTTAAATAAATAATTTCAAACTTAAAGGTGTAATCCATTTCCTTTTTGCAAAATAAATGAGCGTTCTCACCCCTAAGTTGATAGGAATTTACTCGCTTTCTAATGGTAGAATTTATTTTATTTTCAATTGCTTTGTTTTTAAGAATAATGGCATCCCATTCCAAAAAATCGTAGCAAGTTTTAGTCAAGTAATATTTTTCCTTTTTGTGTTTAATATGAATGGTGACTATGGGCTTACCGTGCACTGAAAATATTGTCAGAGAAATTAAAGTAGTTAGAAGTAGTTTCATTTTTTCATTCTTCATCATGATAATTAAAGCTAAACTGAAGCAATAAAGGTAACATAGGGTAAACGTTGTAATTCAGCTCATCATTTTTAATATCCACCACAATAAGTGGTTATAATCGCACCTAAAAAAGTAAGGCGTTTCTTACAATTTATGAAATAAGTGCCTTCACAAAATATACCTGCAACCCAATACAGATTGATGTTATATGCAATCATTTAACAATTTTATAGGTGCTTGTTGAGTCTGAAAATTTGAAATAATTTGAGGGTAATTCTTTGTATGGAAAGGCTCCCCAATTGCTTAACCATTCGTTTCCTTTATGCGTTCCCCATTCTAAGGCATTGGCATCGTTAGTAATGATTAGCGAAGCTGTTTGTCCATTTTCAATAGTTGAAAGAAGCCAAAATTCATAAGAAGAACCCCAAAGTAACACTAGCATTTTGGTTGGAACCTGTGATTTGTCAAGCAATAATTTTTCTTTCCTATGCTCCTGTAAAAATGTTCGTAGCCAAACTAACCTTTCCTTATAAAACTGGTATGAATTAATCCGTATAATACCACTAATGATAATTGCAGCAACTATTATTCCATTCAGTATTTTAGATTGAATTGCAGGCATCACATCAAACACAAATGGGATTCCGATAATAATGGCTAAGGGGCTGTAAAGATTCTCCCAATAAACGTCTGGAGTTGCATTTGTAGGAAAGGAAATATTGATCAACATGATGAAACCAATCGCATAGCATCCAAACAAAATCAACTTCCACCATGCTTTTTGACGAAAATATAAAACCACATTAGCTAAGCCAAGTACTGGAATCCAATAGTATTTATGAATCCAATTTTTTACGAAATTTTTTTGCGAAAACTGAGTAAAATAATTCGGAAAAAGAGAAATGAAATTCTTTAAACCACCATAAGCACCTTGGTCGTATTCGTCTGTAAAAAAAAGGCGTTTGACCACTGAAGCTAATACATACACTACGAGCGCCATGTATAGCGTTTGTTTGGCAATAGGTTGCTGTTTACTTAGCAAGAAAAACAATACCGTAAAGCTAAAAGCAATCAAAATCATAGGATGTGCCCACACCAACACGGGGATGAAAAATAGTGATGCAAGAATAGAACGTAACCCTAATTGATTGAACTTTGGCTTGTACAACAAAGCAAAAAAGACAACCAGCAAAGTCAAGCCCAAAAGCAATTCTGAGATCATCCAATAAAAAACATCCGTAACAAAAAGTAAGTTGAGAAAGAGAATGAGTAAGGCAAAATCATATCGTTTGAATAAGGATCCGCACATGATATACGCAACCCAATTAAAAATTATTACGCCCACCGAATAACTCAAGGCAACAACCCACAAAGGATAGGACGCTTTCACGGCAAGCAAGGGAAAAATTTCTGTAAAAGCAGCTATAAAACGACCATGAAAAAAGATAAAGTTGCCGTTTTTAACTATTTGGAATAAGTAGAAGGCCATGTCGCTAAACATTGTTCGCTCCTTATAGTAAACTATAGACATTGCCAATAAGGCTGCAAAAGCTAAAAATCCAAAATAATAGGCTTTTCTATTCATGATTAAACCTTGGTGATTGATGAAGAAGAACCCTTAATAACCCATCAGAAGAACCCATTGAGCTATTCAGTACCGAAAATCCGCTAACTTTTTCTTTCTTTGCAGCCAAAAATAGACCTTAGCTATTTTCTAAACTATTTTTTTCAAACTCCAATCAGATGCTTCCAAAATACAATCGTGTTCTCTTAAAACTTTCAGGTGAATCGCTTATGGGCGATCGCAATTTTGGTTTAGACCCTAAAATGTTGGAAGCCTATGCAACCGACATCAAAGCCATCACCGACATAGGTGTTCAAGTAGCAGTGGTGATTGGTGGCGGGAATATTTATCGAGGCATGAATGAAGCTGAAACCGGGATTGAGCGTGCACAAGGCGACTACATGGGCATGTTGGCTACGGTTATTAATGGCATGGCTCTTCAAGCAGCTTTAGAAAAAATTGGCGTAAAAACAAGGTTGCAAAGTGCTATCAAAATGGAGCAAGTGGCAGAACCATACATACGCCGTCGTGCCATGCGACATTTAGAAAAAGGGCGTGTCGTAATTTTTGGAGCAGGTACCGGAAATCCTTATTTTACAACGGATACCGCCGGTTCACTTAGAGCAATAGAAATCAATGCTGCTGTAATTTTGAAAGGAACTCGCGTTGATGGTATTTATTCTGCCGATCCGGAAAAAGATCCTACTGCTACCCGATTTGAAAACCTGAGTTTCAGTGAAGTCATATCTAAAGGGTTGAAAGTAATGGATATGACGGCTTTCACTTTGTGTCAAGAAAATAACTTACCCATTATCGTGTTTGATATGCACCGCCCTGGCAATTTGCTGGATGTAGTGAGCGGTAAGAAGGTTGGCACTATTGTTCAATAATGATTACTTTTATTAAATGAAGTATTTAAGATTACTATGCATTTCTGTGCTTGTTTTAGGCTGTTCAAAACAAAAAAGCTTTTACCCCAAGAGCATTACATACCAATATCAAGCTTGGGATAGTCAATATCTTTTCTACACTACTTATCCAACCACTATCATTAATCAAAATGAACACTATCCCAGTTCACGAACCTTTGTCGTAACCTTAGACACTATTACCAAAATTGCCATTTTAAACAACGATACCTTTAATCAAAGTGGCTCTCGCTATATTAAGATTGGGCGAATGGGTATTCCGCTTGATGATGCTCATTTTCTAAGTTTCAAAGGTGATACAATGATCCTACAACACGTGGCACTTAGAAACACCACTAAACAAGAAGCGATTATTTCAGCCTATCGAATATCTTCCCTATGAAGAGATTCAAAAAGAGGATAGATTCTTAAAAGCGTTGAATACGCTAAAACAACTTTGAAGCTGCCTACATCAGATATGTTGCAAAACAAGCAACGAATCTTTTTGATGAAACTCTACCTTTTCTTTTTTTGTAAGAAAGCAGCTTTTTAATTCCATACTATATCCAGTATATTTTCTGTGAGTTTGCCTATATCTATCTTAGTTTTACTTGATTATTTCAAATAAAAGAACAATGAATCATCTTGCTCGCATTTTTATCCTGCTTTTCATGGGTGTTATTGGCAGTCATGCTCAGACCATCAACCCTGAAATATGCAAAGGATATCCCCTTCAAAAAGCAGCAGCAAAAACTACAGTAGCAGATCCCGCAGAAGATAATTATGATATAAAATGGGTGAAGTTCGATCTGAAAATGACCAATTTAAACACTTCTATCAGTGGAAGTGTAATGACCAAAGCAACAGTTACTAATGGTCCTTTATCATCTTATGTATTTGAACTAAACGCCCTATACACCGTTGATTCGGTACTAATCAATGGCATAAATTGTGCTTTTCAAAACACTGGAGATGTTTGGACAGTGTCTCTTCCCAATTCAATTCCCCAAAACTTATTTTTCGTTGCACAAGTCTTTTATCATGGTGCTATTTCAAGTGGCTCTGCCTTTTTTAGTACCGGCATACGCACTCAATCTTCACCCTCTTGGGGAAACATGGTAACATACACCATGAGCGAACCATACGAAGCAAAAGACTGGTGGCCAACGAAGCAATCCTTAACAGACAAAATAGACTCGGCAGACATTTGGATAACCGTTCCTTCTTCATTGAAAGCAGGCAGCAACGGGCGTTTACAAGCCATTACCACATTGTCCGGAAGCCTATCTCGATATGAATGGGAGACAAAATACCCCATTGATTATTATCTGCTTTCGGTAGCTGTTTCAAACTACACAGAATATTCTTTCTATGTTCCATTTACTGGGACGAATGATTCGATGCTTGTTCAAAATTACATTTATAACAACCCCCAATTTCTTTCTACTTATAAAAGTAAAATTGACTCGGTTGGAATCATGCTTCAATATTTATCAAAGCTATTTGGTCGTTATCCTTTTTGGAAAGAAAAATATGGACATTGTGTAGCCCCGTTGAATGGAGGAATGGAGCATCAAACGATGACTACTTTAGGAAATTTTGGCACCACTCTTTCTGTTCATGAATTAGGGCATCAATGGTTTGGTGATAACGTTACTTGTGGTAGTTGGCAAGATATATGGCTAAATGAAGGTTTTGCTTCCTATATCGAATATCTGTTCGTAGAAAAATTTTGGAATGTTGGATTGGGCTTACAATACATGACTAACAAACACAACAACATTCTTCTTTTTGATACTTCTACTGTTTATGTAGCTGACACCACCAATGAAAGCCGGATTTTTGATAGCCGTTTTACTTATGACAAAGGAGCTTCAGCCCTACATACGCTCAGATTTGTTTTTAATAATGATAGCTTATTCTTTGCCGGCTTACGTATCTATCAAAATCAATTTTCAGGAAAAACGGCTGTCACTGCAGATTTCAAAGCTGTTATGCAACAAACTCTCGGACAAAATTTAGATACTTTTTTCACTCAATGGATTTACCGTAAAGGGCATCCAGTTTTTAATATTCAGTGGAATCAAGTAGGCAAAACAGTTATGTTTCGTATAAACCAAACCACATCTGACCCTTCTGTAAACTATTTTACTACACCCGTTGAGGTGATGTTTCATTCACCGCAAGGTGATACATTGGTGCGCATATATCAAAACCAAAACCCACAAGTATTCAAATTCAACTGGAACAAATCATCTACTGGGCTTACTGTTGACCCAAACGATTGGTTGCTTGATGCACCTGGAAGCATAACTTTTGATGCAACGCTGAGTATAGATCAAGCCATCAACAAACAGCTAACGATCTATCCAAATCCTACTTCTACTTTATGGCAAATAGATCCAGTGAAAGTCGGTACTACAGCCTCATTCACTGACTTGTCAGGGCATGAAATATGGAGCAAAAAAATGCAATCTACACAACTGATAATACCGGCACAGCATTTACCGGCAGGAATTTATTTTTTGAAACTAAATGACAATAACCAAATTACAACATGGAAACTCATCAAACAATAAATCGTGCTTTAGGATTGCTGCTTTATACTTTGTTTTCTTTCACTGTAATGATTTCAAAGGCACAAACCAATTGCAACAAGGTGCAGCAACAAATAAGCTATGCAAAGACAACAGTTGCCAATTTGCAAGAAGACGATTATGATGTGCAATACGTAAAATTGGATTTGAAGGTATCCAATGTATCTACTGCCATTGCAGGATCAGCCACTACCATAGCCAAAGTAGTTGCCCCATTTCTTATGGATTACTTTTTTGAATTGAGCAATCAATTGACAATAGATTCTGCTCTGGTAAATGGACAAAAGTTGATGGCCGTATCAGTAGCACCTTATGTTTGGAGGGTTTCTTTACCTACCGGACTTACACAGAATTCAATTTTTTACGTTAACATCTATTATCATGGTTCGCCTTCAGGTGGAACCGGCTTTTTCACGAATGGGTTGTTACAACAAACCGATGGAATCTATGGTGTTTCTGTAACACACACGGTAAGTGCAGCCATACATAGTCGAGATTGGTGGCCTTGCAAACAATCGCTTACCGACAAAATAGACTCTGCTGACATTTGGATAACAGTGCCTAACGGGCTTAAAGTAGCAGGTAATGGCTTGTTGAAAAATATTACAGCTCAACCTACCGGAAACCGCTATGAATGGGCATCTCGATATCCAGCTGATTATTATTTATTATCGTTTGCAGTTGCCCCTTATACGGAATACAATTATCAAATGCACTTTTCAGGGAGCACAGATTCGATGTTGATTCAAAATTATCTGTACAATGTGCCATCCATTTTACAACAACATCAAGGGCAATTAGATTCTCTTGCTCAGTTGATCAATTATTTTTCAAGCCTATTTGGAAGATATCCCTTTTACAAAGAGAAATTTGGTGTTTGCATGACTCCTTTAGCCGGTGGAATGGAAAACCAAACAATGGTTTCGTTAGGTTCACTAGATATTCAATTGATGGCACATGAACTTTCGCATCAATGGTGGGGGGACAATGTAACTTGTCAATCGTTAGCTGACATGTGGCTAAACGAAGGCTGGGCAACCTATTGTGAACAACTTTTCTTAGAACATTTTAGAGGAGCAGTAGCAGCAAAAGCACAACGAACATCCGTATTTAATGATATTTTGCTTACAAACATTGGCTCCGTTTATGTAGATGACACTACTCAAGAAGGTCGAATTTATAGTTCTCGATTTACTTACAACAAAGGTGCAGCAGTTGCACACATGCTTCGTTATGTAGTGAATAACGATGCCCTATATTTTCTGGGTCTAAAGAACTATCATCAACAATTCAAGTTTTCAACTGCCACTACAAACGATCTGAAAAATGTTATGAATCAGGCTACAGGCTTGAGTCTTGATACCTTTTTTCAACAATGGATTTTTGGCGAGGGATTTCCTAAACACAACATCAGTTGGGCGCAAAGTGGAAATAATGTAGTGGTAAAATTGGATCAATTTGGTAGCAAGCCATCATCTGTTTCGGTATTCAAAATGCCGATTGACATACAGCTCAAATCCGCATCGGGCGACACTTTGATTCGAGTGATGAATGATCGTGCAACACAGTATTATGTTTTCCAATGGAATCCACAAATGAACGGAATTGTATTAGACCCAAACGATCAAATTTTGAATAAAGTGCTTTCTATTTCTAACGACAATAGCATTTTAGACATCCAGGCAATCAACGAGCTACCCATTCAAATATTCCCAAACCCAAGCTTAGACTACTGGACTGTTCAACATATAAAACCCGGCACTTTGCTTAAATTGTTTGACGTAACAGGAAAATTGCTTTTTCAGAAAACTGCCCAAAGCGATAGCTACAATATTCCTTCAAAATCCTTGCTTGGAGGAGTTTACACACTTCAAGTATGGGTTAACAACACACTTAGGAGTTATCAACTGATTAGGCAATAACAAACCTAAAAGGGGAAAAGAAAAACGACCTACAAGCATGGTATTAGAGCATTTTGACGCACTCGTTCGACAAATATCCCATCAGCCTTGGGCATCGCTAACAATTGTACTCAATTTGATTCTGATAGAAAGCTTACTATCGGTTGATAACGCGGCTGTATTAGCCACCATGGTGTTGGATTTGCCAAAAGATCAAAGAAAAAAAGCCTTAAAGTACGGCATTTTAGGTGCTTATTTATTTAGAGGAATTTGTTTGCTTTTTGCTGCGTTATTGATTGAAATTTGGTGGTTTAAGCCAATAGGAGGAATTTATTTGTTGGTACTTTCATTTCGATATTTTTTTTATAAAAGGCAAGAAGAAGTACACACCATAGAAGAAGAATTGGAGCTAAAACACAAGAGCAAATTATATAGAAAAACACTGGGTTTATTTGGGCAATTTTGGGCAACGGTCATTTTAGTAGAGCTGATGGATCTTGCTTTTTCAATAGACAATGTAATAGCCGCTAATGCCTATTCTAAAAACATCATTCTCATTTGGGTTGGTGTGTTCATCGGTATTTTAGCAATGAGATTTGTAG
Source organism: Bacteroidota bacterium (assembly GCA_018267875.1). Classification (GTDB taxonomy): domain Bacteria; phylum Bacteroidota; class Bacteroidia; order Chitinophagales; family Chitinophagaceae; genus JAFIGV01. Next base: position 37,415 of record JAFDXP010000067.1, read on the forward strand.
CTACTGGATTTGTCAAATTGATGGAACGATATGCCTTTCTAAATACTTGTGCCTATTTGGTCATTGCCTTGTTAGGAATCAAGTTGACGACTTCATTATTTACACATTTTTACCCTTGTTCTTCCTTTTCCTTGTTTCTTGAAGGACCTCAAGCTTGTTTGTTATCCAGAGGAAAAGACTTGGCAATAGGTGAACATCCTCGCATTTGGGGCGACCTGATAACTTCTTTTTTATCAATTGCCATTTTTGTTGTGCCGGTACTTACTTCAATCTTATTCAACTTTCCACATCATCAAACTGCTACTGAAAAAGAAGAAAAATAGAGCAGTGTTTTATGCCTGATCAGAACCCTTACTAACAGGCTTTTTCATGATAGCATACACTTCAATAGCAAAACCAATCATCATCAGAATGGGTGCCAATGTGATTCGACGAAAACTATAAATCTCATCATAGTTAAACTTGTGCGGATCAGGGCTTTTACCTCCAGGCATTAAGGCCAGTCCGATAAATATCAACACGACACCGGCAATCATCAAAGTATAATTGCTTTTGTCAAAAAGAAAACTTTGGTTTCCCTTTGGTGCTTCCGATTGTTTGGTTTTTTTAGTAGCCATTAATTGTAGTTAAAAGTAGTTTTTAATAAAGATCGTCAACGTGAAGTTTTAAATACTTAACAACAGAACGATGGGTGCTTAACACTGAAATAATAATGCCCAAAATAATCATTCCCAACATCAGGGAAGTCAAGAGAGCTGGTTCATGCAAGGCTCGTAGAGATGGTAATTGATTTTCAGCAAAGGAGATGACCATCCATAAACCCAAAACAGCAAGGAGTCCGCTGATAAAGCCATTGAGTACAGCTCGCTTGTCAAAAGGTCGGGTTATAAACCATTGTGTTGCACCCACCATTTGCATGGTTTTGATTAGAAAGCGATTGCTAAACATAGCCAATCGAACCGTATTGTCTATGAGGATAACGACAACGATAAACAACAAGAGTGAAATAGCTCCAAGAATGATTCCGATTTTTCTGAAATTTGCATTCATCTTTTCAACCACACCTGTAGGATAGCTCACCTCTCGAACAATGTTACTCTGTTTCACAAACTGTTCTATTCGCAAAAGACTATCAGGGTTTACATAATCTGAATAAAGCTTAAGGTTGATGGAAGAATACAAGGGATTGAAATCTAACAATTGAGTAAAGTCCTCGCCCCATTCCTTTTCAAAATCTTTGGCGGCTTCTTCTTTTGTGGTAAGCGAAACCTCTCTTGCAAATGGTTGACCTACTAACACTTGTTTTAGTTTGTCGGCCATTTCTGGGCGAACATTATCATGCAAAACAACTTGCACTTCAATATCTTCTTTGAAAGTGCGCGTTAAGGCACGACCATTAATAACTAACCAACCCAACGTTCCTAATAAGAACAACACCAGCGACACGCCAATAATTGCATAAACATAAGATGGTTTTGATTTTTGTCCAGTTGTCATTTCACACCGTAAGGTTATCGGTCAAAAATAGAAAAAAATAAGTACGCCATTCAAGCACCATTAGGAAAAATCTGATTATTCTCTTCCGCACTTCTATTTTTAACATACTCATAGTAGCAAAACAAGCTCTATTATTTATCAATCTAAAATTCTCTTTACTTTTAGCCGATGCTGGATTTACGACCATTTTTTGAAGATCGCCATTTTTTAAATGATCAACCTGAGGGTACTTATCAACCGTTTCAATGGGGTGCACAAATGCCCTACGCTACTTCTCACAATTTCGACTGGCAAGAAGCAGATATCATTATTGTTGGTTGTGGTGAAGTGCGAGGTTATTCGCCAGATGCTGAGTTTTCCTATGCGCCGGATGCTATTCGAGAACAACTTTATCAACTCTACAATTGGCACCCTGCCGTAAAAATTGTAGATGCCGGCAACATTCGAGAAGGGCTTACCATCGGCGATACTCGTGCTGCTCTTCGAACGGTTTTAGCAGCCTTGCACGAAGCCGGAAAGATGGTGATCGTACTTGGTGGTAGTCATGATTTGACGATGCAGCAATATGAAGCTTTTAAAAAAAGTAAGACCATAATCAATGCCTCTGTGGTGGATATGTTGGTAGATCTTGATGATTCTGAAACGCTGACTGCACGCAGCTTTTTATTAGAAATGCTTTCATCGCACCCTAACTATATCCGTCACTTTAATCATATCGGTTTTCAAAGCTACTATGTTCAACCACGCATGTTAGAAACCTTAGACAAACTCCGATTTGATTTTTTTAGATTAGGCAGAGTTCGGGAACATTTTGACGACATGGAGCCTGTATTACGCAATACCGACCTGTTTAGTTTCGACATTTCTGCTGTACGATATAGCGATGCACCGGTCAATTCTGAAGGATCACCCAATGGCTTTACAGGTGATGAAGCTTGTATTCTTACTCGATTTGCCGGCATGAGCGAGCAACTTTCTTCTTTTGGTATTTATGGTTATGAACCCAGAAAAGATCGTTATCGCATGACTGCAAAACTTATTGCACAAATGATTTGGTATTATTTTGATGGTTATCTGATCAGAAAAAATGAAGCCAAACTGACCGATCACGAAGAGTTTATGGAATTCCATATAACCTTCAGCAGCAACGATACCACTTTTGTAAAAAGCAAGCGCACGAATCGTTGGTGGATGAAATTGCCAAATGGCATGTTTACTCCTTGTTCTTACAACGACTATTTGTTAGCCAGCAAAGATGAAATACCGGAGCGTTGGTTGCGAGAACAAGAACGATTGGTATAGCAGAAAATGGGTTGTAATCCTAAAGAATCGTCAACAGACAATATTAACCGTTGACGATTCTTTTTATTTTTAAAAATGGATGTATTTTTAGTTCGATAGTTCTTTGTATTTAATATTTAGTACACTGTATTCTCAGTTTGCCATATCAATTATTCCAAAACTCAAATGTTTTTTTACCTATTTTATTGAAAGCTCTGTTGGCTAAATGGAGCTTAATAGAGTTTACCAAAAATGCGATTTACCCTCACACAATCCGGCTTATCTGATCCATACCAAAACGCTGTAAATAAATAAATTAATTGCATTGTTTAGTATAAATATGTACATAGACACACTCTACCCGACCTCGAAACAGTCAAAAAGATAGAAATATACAAAACCATACTGCTGAAACTATCTATATTCTATTTCTCAAAGGTATTACCATTGCTCACCTAATTTATGTAGATTTACTTGTGACCACCAATCACCATGTTGAAATAAAATGACCATATTTTTAGGATGTTTTTTAAGGTGAAGGATATACTCGTGACCCACATCTATTATCTCTACCCTAAATAAATTATTTTCGTAACTCTTTGCCCCATGATAGTTAAACATCCACCAACTTCCCCATTGATTTAGAGTGACCTTTAAAGTGTTACTATCCAAAATAGTTATATGAGCACCATCATAGGATGTATTCATGTTGTAAGAAGAAATCGTGAAGACTTTTCCTTTGTTTTTAGGGTATCCAAAAAAGTTCTGTTGGTCTATAAATTCATTGTCTTCACTTGCTGGTATAATTCTAACTCCATTTAAATAGGTTGGAACATTCAACAATAAAACCGGATCATTTTGTTGCCAATGAAAATTTCTTAGTAAGCCAAATTGTATTTTTGCCGCAGCTCGCCATCTAAAAATCATTTTTTCTAATAAAAATATATTTATTGTTATATAAATAAGCGATACAACTAATGCCAATTGTCTTTTTTTAACTGTAAAAAGTAACAATGCAATTATCATGTATAGAAAAATTCCAGTTTGATAGCTTCTTCTACTATTGTAAAGTGGAAAAGTTGGATCAAATGGAATGGTAACGACTAAAGTTAGGCTACCAAATAAGATGGCTAATAGAAACAAAAATATTTGAGAACGTGAAGATAATTTTTTAAAATAAATAACCCCGAAAAATATCACCATAGAAATAATCGTAAAGATTCCGTAGGCAATAAATGGTTTTGATAAAAAATCAAATATTAATACCCTATATTTTTCTGGTAAAAATCCTGCATCTAAACCAATATACATAAAGTATTTTCCATATCCAGCTAAAATTTCTTGTGGCAACCAAACAAATTCATTTGTAGTTCCATAATGTGCAATCCATGTACCATAAATTATTCTGAATAATAGGAGGTGTATTAAAAATAAAAGCAGTTGAGGTATATATGCCATCCAAAATATTCGCTCACTTTGCTTTGCGGAAATCAGTTGTCGCCAACGATAACCCATAATTAAAAACAAGGTGATAAAGGGTGTAACGTAAAATATTTCTAATGTAAAAATGCTAATTGCAAATAGGATGGATGCATAAATCGCATATTTAATTTTTTCTGTTTGTAGCAAACGTTGTACCCAAAGAATTATGCATAATTGCATCAATACTCCTATGAGATAATGATCTGTAGCCTTCCAGACAGTAATTTCAGTTATGTTGGGACTAATGAAAAAGAAAATTGCGCCTACAAATGCAGTTATAGAAGCACTTTTTAACTCAAAATCTTGAAAAAGGTTTGAAAAAAAGCGAAAAATTAGTGTAGTATTCAGTGCATGTAATCCTGTAACAAAAAGGAACCAAAACCAAGGATTGACGAAAAAAAGTTTGAAAAATAAATATCGTAGTAACTGTGTTATTTGATACAGACTTTTCACATAGGTGTCTTCCCGATTAAGGAATGATTTAAAAGTACCGTGTAAATAGCTTTGAAGATAATTGATAAATTCTGCTACATAACCGGAATAAAATGACGGGCTATAGATGAGCATTGCAGCCACCCATAACGAAATAAATAGCCATCCATTGGTTTTTACTTTTTCTATTTTCATTTCATGCATCAGGATTGCATAATTATTTACTTTTTTGAACTTTATGGATTTTATAAAATTGCAATTCTATAAACAGCTCATCATACTCTGCCAAAGAACGGCAGCCGTCTGATCCCAATTGAATTTTGCAACTTGGGTTGGTGCCGCCGAAATCAGTTGAGCTCTCAGGTTTTCATCTTTATATATCTGCTCCATCTTAGCTGCAATGTCATCTACATCATTGGGATTTACCATCAAAGCAGCTTCGCCGCCCACTTCCGGCATAGAAGAAGTATTGCTGATGATGACCGGCACATGACATTGTAAGGCTTCCAAAATAGGAATACCAAAGCCTTCGAAAAATGAAACATAAGTCAGAGCATAAGCTCCCCCCATTACTTTTGCCAATTCAGCCACATTCAAATATCCAGTCCATTTTACATCGTCTTTAAATGGCATTGTTTCGCGCATTTCTTCTATTTCTTCAAACTTCCATGCCAGCCTTCCTACCAGCACCAATTTCATGTTGCTACGCTGTCTTTTTTTAAAGGAAATAAAGGCTTTAAGAAGATTGAGAATATTCTTACGAGGATGCAAGGAGCCGGCATACATAAAATATTCACAGCCATCTGCATATTGACGCTTTACATCTTCTCTTTCGTCCCAAGTCAATGGTTTGTATTCTGAATGTGCACCATTGTAAGATACATCAATTTTTTCGGGCGATACGTTGTATCGCTGTGCAATGTCTGCTTTTGAAAAAGCTGACACCGTCACTATTCGTTTTGCTTTTTGAGCGTATAAGGGTGAAAATTTTCGATAAAAAAACTTGTGGCTTGATTTGATATGGTCAGAAAAATGTTCGAATGCCAAATCATGCATAACCAAGCAGGTAGGTACTTTGGTGCGCAACGACATCATACCATCTTGCGAAAGAAAGATATCTACTTTGTATTTACGCAACAATAAAGGAAGACTTATTTCAAACCAAGTATAAAACAAAATGGGGTGTCGAGCCTGAGGGCCAACTATGACCGGACGAACATTTGGTGCAAAAATGAAAGAAGGATCAAACGGACGATCAAAAAAAAAGATAAACTCGTGTTCGGGGTGTTGGCTAACAATTCGCTTGAGCGTTTCGTGGGTGTACCAACCTATCCCTTCCAGTTTGCCTTTCAGCAGTAATCTTGTATTGACAGCAATGCGCATTGGCGTACAAAAATATACTTTTACATCGTACTGGCTTTCCCAAACTTTCACGGAACATGCGTCGCTTTTTTGCTAAAAATTTATTGTTTATCATTTCACTCAATCTACTCATAAAACCTTTATGGATTTTTATGATAGACCGGACGGTTCAAAACAAAGTGGGGCACGCATCTTACGGCATGTATCAAGCATTGATGAACTTGGGATTAGTATTTCAAATTCTATTAGATTTTGGCATTAGCAATTATAATAGTACGGCATTAGCACAGAATCCTCGTCGTTTAAGGATTCTTTTTCCGGCCATGTTGAGTGCTAGAGTAATTTTAAGTTTGCTTTACTTTTCTATAGTTTTCTGTATTGGATTTATATTAGGGTATCGCGATTGGCAATTGGCCCTATTGTTAGGCGTTTTGACTATTCAAGCTTTGGCATCTTTGATGCTGTTTGTTAGAAGCAATGCCTCCGGTTTACATCGCTTTAAAGTAGATGGTTTGTTGTCTATTTCAGATCGGTTGTTAATGATTATTCTTTGCGGTTTTTTGCTTTGGTATCCCACCACGGCTGCTCATTTCAAAATTGAATGGTTTATCGGTGCTCAGATAATTTGTTATTCGCTTGCTATTTTGTTGGGTTTGATTTTATTGAAACGAATTTCTGATGTTCGCTTGCATTTTACTTTCGATAGGAAACGAATTATTTCCATTATCCGCACCACTTTGCCTTATGCTACTTTGATATTTTTAATGTCTGTTTATACTCGTGCAGACACCTTGTTGATAGAAAGGCTAACGAATGATGAACAAGCAGGAATTTATGCTGCTGCTTATCGCTTATTGGATGTAGGAAACATGTTTGGGTTAATGTTTGCAGGAATGTTACTTCCCATTTTTGGAAGAATGTTAGCTGAAAAAAAATCGGTTCAACCCATTGTACAAATGTGTGTCAATTTATTACTTCCCGTTTCCTTGTTGGTTTCAATTGTTGCAATCTATTTCTGTAAGGATATTATGCACTTGCTTTATAGAAACGCAACCGGCGATAGTATAGTTGTTTTTGTATTTCTGATGATTGCATTTCCTGCTTATAGCTTGTCAAATGTCTATTCCACTTTATTAACAGCCAATGGCAACCTAAAGCTTTTGAATCGTATTGCACTTTTGGGTGTGGTTGTAAATCTTTCACTTAACTTTTGGCTTATTCCTTTGCTTGCAGCTATAGGCGCGGCTTTTGCAGCATTCATTACCCAATCAGTCTTAGCTTTGTGTTTCATTATTTTTGCGACAAGACAAACACAACTTCGTAGAAATCTACGTTGGACTCTTTCCTTTTTGTTTTTTGCTTTATTGTTGATTGCTTTTGGCTATGGTGTGAAAATCTTACCTTGGCCTTGGTTGGTTCAGTTGTGTGTTCTGTTGGCAATGGGTATCAGCACTATTTTTCTATTTCGGTTTGTATCCTTTTCTTCAGTGCAAAAATTGATTTCAAAAGACTAACTGTAGAAAAAGCCATAGTTATTTCTCATAAAACAATTTTATCCTATTTACTAACGTTATACTCATCTTTATTTTTTGATATTTCACTAAAAAAAGCGTTCGAAATCTGTCCGAACGCTTTACTATAAATTGATCTTAGCAAGAATTAATCCCCACTATCCGATTTTTTAAATTCATTAAAATCAAACAATAAGGAGAAACGGAAAGTGTTAGATAAGGGATTGCGATTGATGCCACTACCTGATGGAATTAAATAAGCTCCATTCAGTGTAAAGACATTCAATTTTACGCCCAAGCCAACGGTAAGATATTTACGATCTCCTTTAGTTTTATCTTCATAAAAATACCCTGCACGTAAAGCAAATTGGTTTTGATACCAATATTCTGCACCGACAGAAATTTGAATTTCGCGTAGCTCTTCGCTAAAAGGTGCATCTACAAAAGATCCTAACATTCCTGAGACAACAGACTTGTCAGGAATATAATACTTAGGTGTACCGGTTGAACTTGTATCTTTTGGCGTAGGCACCAACAATTTATTAAAGTCCAAGCCGATAGTTACCTTGTTATATTCATCTAACGATTTAGTATAAGCAACACCCAAACCAAGATTTATGGGGATGAAATCACGTCGAGTAGAGGTATAATATATCTTCGACCCTGCATTGCTTAATACGGCTCCAAAGCTGAAATTATCAGAACGGAATTCATCAATTTCTTTGTTTTTGGTATAGTAAACGCCTAGGTCGGCAGCAAAAGCATTACCTGGCTTCACATCAGAGTTGCCACTGTACCCTACGGCAAGGGCGGAGCGAATATAGCGAAGGCTTAATCCAACAGATAAATTTTCTGAAAGCTTTCGAGAATATCCTAAGTCAAATGCAAATTCTCTAGGTTTTCCGGTACCTGTGGCATCACCTACATCATTTGTAAAGCTGATGTCACCTAAAGAAAAGTAGCGCAGCGATGCACTGATGGCTTGTTCATCGTTTTGTCCAAACTTCATGTAGCCGGATACATATCCTAGCCAAATGTCGGGTACAAGATCCTTTAGCCATGGTGTGTAAGTAAATGACACACCAAATTTCTTAGGAGTAAAAGGCATTTTAGCTACGTTCCAATATTGTGCATTGGCATCGGGGGAAATTGCCAAACCTATATCGCCCATAGCTCCGGAACGAGCATCTGGTGAGATACGAAGAAAAGGAACTGCTGTAGTGATAGTATTGATGTTGGAGCCATTAACATTGGATTTTTGAGCCAATGCCTCGTTGGTTAGACCCGTTAATAATCCCAAACCAATAAGAGCAAAGTGTTTTGCCATTCTGTATTCGTTTATTAAAAAGTTTTGCAAAGGTATTTAATTATTGTGCTGAATGAACACTTTGTTCCGGCAATATGCTAATCGGTTGCGTTCATCAATAAGCAACTAACGTATCAACACTAATTTTTGGTATGCAGTCGCTTGAATTCCTTGCTTGGTTGTGATAGATAATTTGTAAACATATAGGCCGGCAGGTGCTTGTGCACCATTATTGCTAGTGCCATCCCAAATAATTTCGTTACTACGACTACCGGAAGGCGTAAAGTCATCATCTAATGTTCGCACTAAATAGCCGGATGTACTATAAATATTTATTTGGACTTTTAGTTCTTCACCCGGATGGTTGTGTTCGAAAACGAAATGGGTTTTGTCATGAAAGGGATTTGGATATGATATCAAGTTGTTTATCTGAACAATTTGTCCATTGACAACTACAAAATTTACGGTTCCTTCACCAGAATTGTTGAACATATCCCAAGCTTTTACCAGCAGCGAGTGTTTGCCTTCGCTTAAACCGCTAATGGGAAAGTTGACATAACCGTGTTGATAATCATTTGGAGCAGTTTCATAATAGTCATTCAAAACATAAGGATTGGCAACATCGCCATCTAACACGGCGGTAAGATTATGTCCAATTCCATTTCCCGAAACATTGATACCGGATTGGTCAAATAATTTCACAAATAATGTGGTATTGCTTCCGGTAATGCCTCCATCTTTAAACAAACTATCATTGATGAAAGGTTGTACAAGCGGACCATCTGTATCAACTACTACTACATCTGAAAATCCACCTATATTCGTATTAGTATCAGCACCGGCAGCATCTGTTATTCCGTTTTCAGCATAATAGCTAATTTTTCCCTTCCCAAAATCATAATTTAAGTCTTTAGGAGCAATAAAGCTAAAAGAAAAGCGTCCATTCATAATAGTAGCCTTCCCTTTGTAAATGATGCTATTCTGTACTTGAAAATTACGCGGTGGGCCAGTGAGCGTACTGGCTATTCCAGGCTTATCATATATGGTGATGTATGCACGACCATTAAACGTTGTCATCACATTGCCATTATCGTCCTTTACACTTCCTGAAATGCTGTATTTGCCCAATGCTTTGATAGTATCTGTTTTGGTTGCGGAATATCCATTCAAAATTGAGTCTGTCGTTACATTATAGCGAGGGAATGAAGGCATAAGTGCAGGGTCGCCCAACAGAGCAAATTTTCTGTAGTTGTTTCGTGTAAACACATCCATGTTAGGAAAGATGTAGGTTGCATTTTTGCTCATTCTGAATGCATCTCCGAATGTCAACCATGAACTGTTGTTCTTTTGGAAAAAAGTTGTGAGAAAGTTTACATTAAGTTGATGGTTTAAAAATTGATACACAAGCTGAGTAGTTGTGAGCAAGGCTATTGCTCCACCATCCGGTTTCACAACCAACAATTCGCCGGCAGAAGTCAGTGCCGGATCGTCATATTTACTGAATGTACAAGTAGCTGTAACCATTATGGGTAATTTGGTATCATTTTTCCAACTATTGAAATCATCTTGTGTCAAAATGCGTTTAGCGGATAATGTAGTTGGGCTTCCATGTCCGTTGTAGTTCATCAGAAAGGTTCCCTTAAATACTTGATCATTAATCAATTTATTGGCATCAGGACAACGTACACCACCGGGAGTTGATACGGTTGGCAAAGCAGAAATATAAACCTTTGTATCATTGTACAAGTCAGATTTCCCACTGATAGTTCCAGCCATTGCCTCACCATCATCAAAGTGAATATTATCATCGCCATTATCCGCCATGATGGTAGTGGAAAGCCGCCATGGGCCTAATGAAACTGCACTGGCATACTTAATGATCTTGTCGGCAATTTTATTGGCTGCATCAGCAGAAGCTACCGGCAAACGCCCTACACTAATATCCATAGTATTTACAATGGCTATATTGCTGTTGGGTTGAACGCCTTCAATGTTTTCAAAATCATCTAAAAAGGCAAAAAAGTCGTCAGAGCAATAGCCGTTAATTGCATCGTCAGATTCTGCTGTTTCATAAGTAGGTACATAATTAGAATTGTTTGGAACTCTGTTTTTATAATCATAAGAAGCATCACCTAAAAGCAATAAATGGCGAGGCATTTTAGTGGTATCAGAGCCTGCATTTTTATAAAGCATTTTGGCAAAATTTCTAATAGCACCAATATCATTAGAACCGGAAGCAAATTCATTGTTTACTTGATCTGTGGTAGCAACGGTAACGCGCATTGCATCATGCTGACGATGAAAATCAGCCAACTTATTGGCACCATCCAAAAAGTCAGGATAAGTAACGATAATCAAATCCGTAACACCTGTTCCATGTAAATTTTGATTTGTTACTTTCTGAACAAAATCCGGCTTACTAAAATTAGAACCATCAAAAGCTACATATTGACGCAACTGGGAAGCATCTCGATTGAAATTGAAAACTGATCCTTGAAGGCTACCATTGACACGAATTGGTGACAGCGGATTGGTGATGTCCCAAATATTTGTATTTCCATTGGCATTTTGAACAGTGAAAGCTGCCATATTCCCATTTGCTACACTATTCCAATCCTGAAAAACAGTAAGTCCATTTATTAAAGCAAGGGGTCGTCTATTAATCACTTCAATATAGTCCAAATAACCACGAGCAGTAGATTCGCCCGGTGCATAAGTTAGTTGAACATTTGCTACACCGCCGATCGTTGGGGCACGAAATTCTCCATAATATGAAACAACGGCTATATCATTATTGGCTGCTCCATAAATAGAGGCATTTGCAATAGAGTTCCCATTTATAGAAATATTAAAACCATTGTTGTTAGCCTGGCTTTTTGAGCCTATTGAAATTCGAAATAAGGCAGTGTCATTACTCATTGTGCTAAACGAAAAGGTACGCGTGGCCTGCCTTCCACCATCTACACCAAAATCTTCACCCCACCATTTTTTTCCAAATTTTCCTAAGTTGACTAAGTCCTTTTCATAAACCTGATAATCATCAAAGGTGCCTACACTGACATTAGATGATGGCAAGCTTGTTTCTGATTGTATTCGTTTACCTACACCATTATCGAATGAAATGAAATAATAGCTCTTGTCTTCATACAAATTTGTGCGGTGACGAAAAGTGTGTTGAGCCGTATCCATAGCCCATTCTAAAGGCCCATTTGCATAAAAATTGATAAAATCATTCTGATCAAACTTGTTGTCACCGCCATCATGAACATCAATAGCATTTTCAACCAAATCATCGGGATAAGGCACTGCATTATTTTCATAAAGCATGGTGCCGCCATTTCCATACAGGCGGATATTACGGGTGTCAATGCTTGCAGGATCTATGCCTAATTTATTTTTCAAAAAATCATAGTCTAATTTATAAATGCCTCGATCTTTGACGGATATTTTATACCAAGTTCCCGTTGCTAACACGCTTTGTGCGGTAGTAGTAGTCTTTAATGCCACCTTAGAAGGTTGGTCTGATTCTGTAATCTCTAAAGAAAAAGATTGAAGTTGTTGAACACCATTGGTAGTCTTTAGGAAAACAGGGATTTTGACAAATAAAAATGGTCGTTTTCTATCCATCCCAAGTGCGCTTTCCATTTGATCGAATGAAGTCGCAACATTTTGTTTAGTTAAACTGATGGCATCAACTAAAAGTGGGTTAATAATTTTCATTGTGGGCAATTCAAAATTCTTCAACCAAATCCTTTCTACAACAAAGCCATTTTTTGTGTCAGCATTATTGACCTCAAAGGAATGAACGCTTACTTCTGCTCGGGCAAAAGCAGTACTTAGCAGCACGAATGAAAAGGATACAAGAAGTTTTGTCATCATGTCTAATTTTGTTTTTAGGGTATAGCTCCAACCAATCTTACCAAAATTACAGAAATAATGTAGGCAATGCTTATAGTTGGCATCTATAAAGGAGTAAACGCAATTCATAATAAATTATTATGGAATAGGCTGAAAAAAAACTTTTCACTTTTTTTTGGCACTGATTGGGCGAACGCTTGACTTTCTCAAAAGAATGCTCTAACATTGTAACACTTTTAAGATTATCAAACACGTTAGCTAATATTTTTCACTGATTATGAAAAGAACTTTCATTGGCTTGAGCATGTTGTGTGTAGGCGCAGCAACCTTCTTTACAGCTTGCTCATCAAACAACAAATCCATCGGCGTTTCGCGAGCGACAGGTTGGGATTATAACGACCCTCGTTTGGGTGGATACGATGTGCCAAATTATCCGGGTCAACAAACCGGTCCCGGACTTACATTTGTTGAGGGTGGTCGCTTTACTATGGGACAAACTGAAGAAGATTTGACTACTGAAAGAAATGCACTTCCTCGTACTGTTTCTGTTTCTTCTTTTTATATGGACGAAACCGAAGTAGCCAATGTGCACTACCGCGAATATATTTATTGGTTGCAACGCGCTTATGGATCAGACTATCCGGAGCAAGTAAATAAAGCATTACCCGACACCACATCTTGGCGTCGCGCTCTTGCCTATAACGAGCCATTAGTGCAATATTATTTCCGCCATGCCGCCTACAATTACTATCCTGTTGTTGGTGTAAATTGGTATCAGGCAAACGAATTTGCTAAATGGCGTAGCGACCGTGTAAACGAACTTATTCTGATTAAAAACGGAAAGTTGAAGCGCAATCCAAACCAAGTAAACGAAGACGTTTACACTACTGATGCTTATGTAAGTGGTCAGTATGAAGGGGCTGCTGGTTTTGCCAAAAAACGTGATTTAGACCCTGCCGGTTCAAAGCGTCGTAACTTAAATTATGCAGATGGATATTTGCTACCCAACTATCGCCTTCCAACAGAAGCAGAGTGGGAATATGCCGCACTTGGCTTGATTGGCAATAATCCTGAACCGGAAACTAAACGTCGCCGTGGTGAAGAGGTAATTACCGATCGTAACATTTTACCTTGGGGACCCAAACAAAATACCCGTTCAGGTATACGTAATTCTGAGCAAGGTGAATTTCTTGGAAACTTTAAACGTGGTGCTGGTGATGTAATGGGGGTTGCAGGAGGATTGAATGACAATGCAGATATTCCTGCTCCTGTGTTCTCTTACAAACCCAATGCTTTTGGATTATACAACATGGCTGGCAACGTCAGTGAGTGGGTTTTAGATGTGTATCGTCCGCTTACTTCTCAAGATGCTGCCGGTTTCCGTCCATTCCGCGGAAACGTTTTTGAAACTTATCGTCGCGTAGCTGAGGACAATACTTTGGAAGAAAAAGATAGCTTAGGACATCTTACTAAGCGCGAAATGACTCCTGAGGAAATAGCTGCTAAAAGAAATGAAAGTTTCTTAGTACACAATGCAGATGCTCGCAACTATATTGATGGCGATTCAGCATTTGTTTACGATTATGGTCGTACTACGCTTATAAACAATGATTCTCGCGTGATTAAAGGTGGTAGCTGGAATGACCGTGCTTATTGGATGTCCCCCGGAACACGCCGCTTCATGCAAGCAAACCAAGGTAGTTCTACAGTTGGCTTCCGTTTGGTAATGGATCGTATGGGTAGTGCTGATGGACGAAATGATAAAGGTGCCGGAAATTATTTCGGACGTAGAAGATAATCAAATTCTTGCTGCATTTGATCAAATAGGCTATCCCAATCGGATAGCCTGTTTTTGTTTCATGACCTTCTAACTCGTTACCTTTTAATGGTGTAAGTATCTATCTTTGCTTGGTGAAAAAGACAATTGCTATCTTCTTTATTTCTGCTTATCTGTTTTCAACAACACAGATGGCTGAATTATTGAAGTTGCCTGTCCTCATTCAACATTTTATAGAACATCAAAAGGAAGATCACTCTATTTCTCTACTTGAGTTTTTAGAAATGCATTATGGTCAACCTCAACCACATGACAGCGATTATGCTCGTGATATGCAATTGCCCTTTAAGGTTCCGATTCATTCAGCTTTAGCGTACATGGCTTACACAGTGCCTAATCTTATTCCATTGTCCGTAAAATCAGTATTCTTTAAAGAAACAATAACTGTTGCTCTGCATCATTCAGGTGACTATTCTTTTAGATTCTTTTCGCTGATTTGGCAACCTCCTCGTTGTTGTTAGATATCTCATGCGGCTTAACCCACCTTTTTAAAGAAGGGAAAAATTGAAAATCAACACTACTTCAGAGTTGTAGCACTTTTCATTGCAAGCCTCTTTTTCCATAGATTTTATTGAGCTGAAAAAGTTTCTCCATTTTAAATGAAGGCTTTTTTAGCCATTTAGTCATCATTATTTTATCTGACAATGCTAAAAAAAATCATTGAGTTTTCGGTAAGAAATAAGCTCATTGTGGCCATGTTGGTAATAGCACTATTGGCAACCGGACTATATCAAGCCACACAACTTCCCATAGATGCAGTACCCGATATTACCAACAATCAAGTGCAAATCATCACAACAGCCCCCTCATTCGGTGCAGCCGACATTGAAAGGTTGGTAACGTACCCAATTGAACAAGCAAACAGTAACATTTCGGGAATCAAAGAAATGAGAAGTTTTTCTCGTTTTGGCTTGTCATTGGTAACCATTGTATTTGAAGATAACGTGGACATATATTGGGCGCGACAACAAGTTAATGAACGTCTTCAACAAATTCAAGCAGATATTCCAACCAATATTGGTACGCCCGTTTTAGGTCCCATATCTACCGGATTAGGCGAGATATACCAATATGTAGTTCGCCCCCAAAAGGGGTTTGAGAAAAAATACACACTCACAGACCTGAGAACTATTCA
This sequence comes from Bacteroidota bacterium, assembly GCA_018267875.1. Taxonomy (GTDB): domain Bacteria; phylum Bacteroidota; class Bacteroidia; order Chitinophagales; family Chitinophagaceae; genus JAFIGV01. The sequence goes on from JAFDXP010000067.1 coordinate 53,116, forward strand.
AGATTGGGTCGTTAGGAGGCAATTATTAGGTGTAAAAGGTGTAGCAGAAGTCAGCAGTTTTGGCGGAAAACTGAAACAATTTGAAGTAGCTATAATGCCTGATAGGCTAAATGCTTATGGAATCACACTTTCCGACTTGCTGAATGCGCTGCAACGAAACAACCAAAATACCGGCGGTGCCTATATTGAGCGAGGTCCAACTACACTTTTTATTCGAACAGAAGGATTAGTAGGAACCGTAGCCGACATAGAAAATATTTCTATCGCAACTAAAAACAATGAAGCACCCTTATTTGTTCGCGATGTTGCTAAGGTTAATATAGGCTATGCAACAAGGTTTGGAGCTATGACTTACAACGATGAAGGCGAAGTAGCCGGTGCTGTTGTGATGATGTTGAAAGGTGAAAATAGCAGTAAAGTCATAAAGAACGTCAAAAAGAGAATTGAAGAAATCAGTCACATGCTGCCTAAAGGAGTCGTCATTGAACCATTTCTCGATAGAACAAAAATGGTTAACAATGCCATTCATACGGTTGAAAAGAATTTACTGGAAGGTGCGCTTATCGTGGTTTTTGTACTAGTACTATTTCTTGGAAACCTGCGAGCAGGCTTATTAGTGGCATCTGTTATCCCTCTGTCTATGCTCTTTGCCATCTGCATGATGAATTTGTTTGGAGTAAGTGGAAACTTGATGAGCTTAGGTGCTTTAGATTTTGGACTGATCATTGACGGAGCTGTTATAATTGTCGAAGCGGTCATGCACAGCCTTATGTACGATAAGCGATTTATTTCTTCATACAGAATTAAAAAGGAGGAGATGAATACAACCGTTACTGAATCGGCAAGTAGAATGATGAGCAGTGCTGTGTTCGGACAAGTGATTATTCTGGTTGTTTATCTTCCCATTTTGACTTTGCAAGGTATTGAAGGGAAGATGTTCAAGCCCATGGCTCAAACAGTTGCCTTTGCTTTGTTGGGGGCATTTTTACTATCACTTACTTATATACCTATGATGAGTGCTTTTATACTAAAACGACATTCAAATCAGGGTGTGTCAGCACAATTCATGAAGCGTATAGAGAGCGTATATAAAAATGCAATAGTTTACTTTATTAGACGATCAAAAGCAGTGTTGGCAAGCATTTTGGTGCTTTTTATAATTTCAATTTTTGTATTAACTCAATTAGGCGGAGAGTTTATCCCATCATTAGAAGAAGGAGATTTTGCCGTAGATACACGGGTCTTGACCGGAAGTAATCTAAATGTAACTATTGAACAGACGCAGAAAGCTGCTCATATCCTTAAATCCAGATTCCCGGAAGTTGAAAAGGTCGTTTCCAAAATTGGAAGTGGGGAAGTACCGACAGATCCCATGCCTATGGAAGCCAGCGACATGATGGTTATTCTTAAAGATAAAAGCCAATGGACAACTGCACATACTTTTCCAAAATTAGCAGACACAATGAGTCGCGCTTTGAATGACATTGCCGGAATTACCACCAGTTTTCAGTATCCTGTACAAATGCGCTTCAATGAACTGATGACTGGCGCACGACAGGATATTGTACTAAAAATATTTGGTGAAGATTTAGACACCTTAGCTGCTTTAGCCGGTAGAATTGGAAGGATCGCCAATCGGGTGCAGGGTGCACAAAATATTTATGTAGAACCTATAATTGGAATGCCGCAAGTTGTTGTGCATTACAATCGCTCTGCCTTAGCTCAATTTCATATTTCAGTCGAAGAAGTGAACCATGTAATAAATGCAGCCTTTGCCGGAGCCTCTGCTGGGCTTGTGTTTGAAGGAGAAAAAAGATTTGATTTAATCTTAAGAATAGATACTACAGCCCGAAAATCAGTAGAAAATGTGCGTCAATTACTGATCCCTACACCTTTAGGTATTCAGATTCCCTTAGAGCAATTTGCAGATGTAAATATCATTCAAGGACCCAACCAAATTCAACGTGAAAATGCACATAGGCGCATTATTATCGGGTTGAATGTTCATGGTAGGGATATGCAAAGTGTAGTGAATGACTTACGAAATATGGTGGATAAAGAAGTTGCTTTACCAACTGGATATTACATGACCTATGGGGGATCATTTGAAAACCTACAACAAGCGAAGGGACGTTTAGCCATAGCAGTTCCCATAGCACTGTTGTTGATTTTTATTTTACTCTATTTTGCCTTTCATTCAATTCGAGAAACACTGTTGATTTACACCACCATTCCTTTATCAATCATCGGTGGTGTGTTCTTTTTAGCATTACGTGGAATGCCTTTTAGCATTAGTGCCGGTGTCGGATTCATCGCGCTATTTGGTGTTGCTGTTTTAAATGGCATCGTGCTGGTTGCAGAGTTTAATCGGCTTCATAAATCAGGAATAAAATCTTTAGTGAAAGTAGTTGTTCAAGGAGCGAGATTGAGGCTTCGACCAGTCTTAATGACCGCATCAGTTGCTTCATTGGGTTTTTTACCTATGGCTTTGAGCAATGGAGCAGGTGCGGAAGTTCAACGCCCATTGGCAACCGTTGTGATTGGCGGGCTTGTGTTGGCTACATTACTGACACTATTTGTTATTCCTATTTTGTTTCTCCTTTTCAATAAGAAAAATTCGCCAAAAGCCTTAACTGTACTGATATTGACGATTTTCAGTTTGAGTTCTGCCTCACCAACACAAGCACAACAAGCAATCACCTTAGATAGTGCTATTCATATTGCCTTAGAGAAAAATCAACAACTTCAAAGTGTCAGATTAAAGACCAATGCTGCAAAAGCACTTATCAAATCGTCTTTAGACATCTCACCAACTTCTATCACCGCCGAATATGGACAAATAAATAGTGCCTATAACGATACACGGTTTGGCATATCACAATCCATTTCAATGCCCAACGTATATCTAAGTCAGAAAAGACTGTTTACAGAAGAGTGGAAAAAGGCACAACTTTTCACATCACTAAATGAATGGGAATTGAAAAAAATAGTATCCGAAACTTTCTACCAATTAAAATATTGGGATCAAAAGGAAGCTCTTTTGAATAAAGCTGATAGTTTGTTTGACAACTTTCTGCAACGTGCCACTATTCGATTACAAAAAGGGGAAAGCAACATTTTAGAAAAGACTACAGCAGAAGGGTATAAAGGCAATATCATAGTACAATTGGAACAATGCCGCCAAAGTCGTATAGCATTGCAATCAGCTCTTCGATTCTTGTTACATACTGAAGTGGACTTTGTGCCTTCCGGTGAGATGAATTTTAGAAACATTGAAATTCGTCTAACCTTATTAGCAACGCCGGCTTATCAATTAGCTACCCAACAACAAATCGTAAATGAACGGCAAATTGCTATTGAACAAACTAAGCGAACACCCTCAATTTTTATAGGCTATAGCAACAACAGCTTTATAGGAATGGGAGCTGATGATCGGATATATAACAGCCAACACCGCTTTCACTCAGCAATCCTTGGACTAAGTGTTCCAATATGGACAACAGCACAAACTGCAAGAATAAAGTCCGCAAAAATAAATGCACAAGCCTCAGGTATAGAAAAAGAATTTGTAGCTACTGCCCTTTCAACCAGAGAGACTGCATTAGAACAATTGTATCAATCGCAAATGACTATCGTTAATTTTTATGAACAATCCGCTATACCCAATTCTGCAACAATTTTCAAAACAGCACAGAATCAATTTGCAGCCGGTGAAATAAATTATCTCAATTATGCCATTCTACTAAATCAGAGTATTGATATCCAACTGAAATACCTGGATGCCCTTCAAACCTTGCGTCAAACAGTAGTTGAACTCACTTATTTAACACCTAAATACTAAACCATGCAACATTCCAAGTTTAAAAATAGAATCTTAAATACAATAGTCTTCTCAATAGTATCAATGTTGTTTTGGCAATGTAGCAATCAGCCTAAAGCAATGCCGGAAAGCGTTTCCACAAATGATTCGATATTGATGCTTACATCTGCACAAGTGAAATATGCCTTCATTGAAACCGCCATTTTAAGGGATAAAAATATAGCGACAGTGATAAGACTAAACGGAAAAATTGATGTGCCTCCACAAAGCTTAGTTTCAGTAAGTGTTCCATTAGGCGGGTATTTAAAAAGTACGCGATTATTGTCAGGAATGCACGTAAGTAAAGGAGAGGTAATTGCCGTATTGGAAGACCCTCAGTATGTGCGATTGCAACAAGAATATCTACAAACAAAATCCAAATTGCATTTTGCTGAATTAAACTTCCAACGACAAAAAGCATTAAATGAAAGCCAAGCCAGTAGCGACAAAACAACACAGGAAGCACAAAGCGAAATGGAAAATCAGCGAATACTGTTGAGAGCATTAGCACAACAATTGAAGCTAATAAGCGTGAACCCTGATAATTTAACCGAAGCAAATATCACGAAGAGTGTTCCTGTTTATTGCACAATCAATGGGTATGTAAGTAAGGTGAATGTAAACATTGGTAAGTATGTTAATCCATCAGAAGTGCTATTTGAATTAATAGACCCAGCTGATATTCATCTCAATCTCAAAGCTTATGAAAAGGACGTAAACAAATTGCAAATCGGACAAAATCTGATTGCATTCAGCAATGCAAATCCTACTAAAAAATACGCCGGAAAGATTATTCTTATCAGCAAAGACATCAGCAACGAAGGTATTTCTGAAATTCACTGCCACTTTGAACAATACGACAATTCACTACTTCCGGGCATGTACATGAATGCTGAAATCGAAACTCATTCTGCACTTTCTCAAGCTTTACCAGAAGAAAGCATAGTAAATTTTGAGGGTAAAGATTATGTTTTTGAAAGAAAAGACACACTTCAATTTGTAATGCTGTCAGTTCTAACAGGATTAAAAGAAAACGGCTATATTCAAATTCAAAATGGAAGCTACCTTTTAGGAAAAGATATTGTGGTAAAGAATGCTTATACCTTGTTGATGGCGTTGAAAAATAAAGTTACTGATGAATAAAATCGAAGTATCGCACAGTACTTTGTATGCGCTGTTATTGTTTTCCTATAAACAACTGTTTTATGAACAAGCCTGACAACGATCTTGAACATTATTTAGACAAGCATTATATCCATAAAAGCAATTGGCTTAGAGCAGCGGTGTTAGGTGCAAACGATGGAATCTTATCCGTTGCCAGTATTGCTATTGGTGTTACTACAGCAAATAATGACAGACATCCTATTATACTTGCTGCATTAGCCGGTTTAGTAGCAGGCGCATTGTCTATGGCTGCCGGAGAATATGTTTCAGTCAGTTCTCAAACTGATTTAGAACAAGCTGATATTGAACGAGAAAAACAAGAGTTAGCGGAAATGCCTGAATTAGAGTTGCAATTTTTAACTGAAATCTATGAAAAGCGAGGATTGCAAAAAGAGACTGCTAAACAAGTAGCATTTGAATTAACAAAAAAAAATGCACTGCAAGCTCATTTAAGAGATGAATTAGGACTAAACGAAATAACAAAAGCCAATCCTATACAGGCTGCTCTTGCTTCAGCAGCGGCGTTCACGTCCGGTGGTATGTTACCGGTGATTATTACTTTCTTGTTACCGCTTGATTTTTTAGAATACTACCTCTATGGTTTTTCTATCATTTTTCTAATCCTTTTAGGTGCCTTTGCTGCAAAGACAGGCGGTTCCAGCCCTAAAAAGGCAGTAATTAGAATTACCCTTTGGGGAACCATTGCTATGGTACTTACGGCATTTGTAGGATATTTGTTTGGTGTCAACCTATAAGACAATGTTTTCCACTTCTTACCTTTATCAAATTAAAATCTAACAAATTACATTAGTGGACATAGCACAGCTTTATCAAATTTTCAATCAATATCCCTCAGTTCAAACGGACACTAGGAAAATCAAAGAAGGTGATATTTTCTTTGCTTTAAAAGGACCTAATTTTAATGGTAATCTTTTTGCTCAAGCTGCTTTAGAAGCCGGTGCTGCATATGCAATTGTTGACGATCCTTTGGTTGCTAATCAAAGCAACATTTTCTTAGTTGAAGATGTTTTAAAAACTTTACAACAACTTGCCCTTCACCATAGACAACAATTTTCCATTCCTTTTATTGCCATAACCGGATCTAATGGAAAGACAACAACCAAAGAATTAATCACAACTGTCCTGAGCTGCAAATTTAAAACATACGCTACCGAAGGCAATCTGAACAATCATATAGGCGTACCACTCACTTTGCTGAAAATAAAGCCTGATGCAGAAATGGCTGTCATAGAAATGGGCGCAAATCATCAAAAGGAAATAGAAAGCTATTGCAAAATGGTACTACCTACGCATGGCATCATTACCAATTGCGGAAAGGCACACATTGAAGGTTTCGGTGGAGAAGAAGGAGTAAGGAAAGGGAAAGGCGAATTATATGACTTTCTGGCAAAATCAGATGGCTCCATTTTTAGAAACACGGATCTTTCATACTTAAAAGAAATGTCAGTTTCAATAAAAAACCAAATTACTTATGGAAGCGCTGATGCTTATTTTGTAGGAAAGCCCTTAACTCAAGACGGAATATTTTTAGCGGTTGCTATTCTTTCCCGAAATGCTGAAGTAAAAATAGTTACTCAATTAGTGGGTACATTCAATTTCCCTAACGTAATGGTAGCTGTAGCTGTCGGTATGCATTTTGGAATTGGAATTGATGAAATAAAAGAAGCTATCGAACAATATCAACCTGATAATAGCCGATCTCAATTTATCCAAGTGAGGAATAATTCAGTGATTTTAGATGCCTATAATGCCAATCCTACCAGCATGAAAGTAGCCATAGAAAACTTTGCAACACTACCAGCTCACAAAAAAATATTATGGTTGGGCGGCATGAAAGAAATGGGACAGGCAGAAGAAAAAGAACATCAAGCCTTAGTAGCATTGGTTGCAAAATGGACATGGGAGGATGTGGTTTTGGTTGGTAAAGAATTTAAAAACTGCATCGGTCAATATCAATGGTTTGAGAACTCAGCTCAAGCCGCTGAAACCCTTGCCCTACACAAGCCTGATGAAGCTACAATATTAATTAAGGGGTCACGAGGAAGTAGAATGGAATTGTTGTTAGAAATGCTTCAAAAAACATAAACGACCAACTCATTTTCACCATTCTATCAGAACAAAGTATTTTCACCATTTTATCAGCATAACATGAATACAATTCTTATCAGCATAAAGGACAGCGTTGCTTATTTACAGCTCAATCGCACGGAAAAATTTAACAGCTTTAACCGTGAAATGTCGCTTGACTTACAACGCGCATTGAACGATTGTGAAAACAATGAGGATGTACGCTGTATCGTACTTTCAGGAGCGGGTAAGGCTTTTTGTGCTGGACAAGATTTGGCTGAGGCTACTGCACCGGACGGACCAGAATTAGAACGGATAGTTGAAGAACACTACAATCCTATCATCCAAAAGCTTCGTCAAATTGAAAAGCCCATTATTGCAGCTGTAAATGGAGTTGCAGCCGGTGCTGGTGCCAATATTGCGTTGGCTTGCGATATCGTTGTAGCTTCAGAAAATGCTTCATTCATTCAAGCTTTCAGCAAAATTGGATTGATCCCGGATAGCGGTGGAACCTATTTTCTTCCACGCTTAATTGGTTTACAAAGAGCAACAGCCTTGATGTTTACCGCAGAAAAAGTTTCAGCCTATGATGCTTTGCAAATAGGCATGGTGTATAAAGTGTTTTCAGACGAATCCTTTCTATTAGAAACACAAAAGTTAGCAACAAACTTAGCTCAAATGCCCACAAAAGGAATTGGGCTTACCAAGCGTTTACTCAATGAATCGTTTAGCAATAATCTTACTCAACAATTAGAAAGAGAAAAACAAATGCAGGTGGAGGCCGGGCAAACACACGATTTTAATGAAGGAGTAGCTGCCTTCTTAGAAAAAAGAAATCCAGTTTTCAAAGGGGAATAAAAAAATCGTTAAATGCTTTTTAAAGCAGTCAACTTTTCTACGGCTCGAAGCAAGGTGTCTTCCTTTTTTGCAAAACAAAATCGAACCATATTGCTATCCTTTCTATTTGCATAAAATGGACTTAGTGGGATGGTTGCAACACCATAATTTTGGGTAAGCCATTCTGCAAATTCAACATCAGGCAAGTTGCTAATCCGTTCATAACTCATGGTTTGAAAATAGCTCCCGGTGGACTTTTGGTGCATGGTAAATGGCAAATCTGCCATTAATGAAAGAAAGTAATCTCGTTTTGTTTGCATCCATTCGCCCACCTTCGGGCGACCCGAAATAGCCAAATACTTGGCAATGGCATATTGAGCCGGTGTGTTTACTGAAAAGGAAAGATATTGATGCAGTTTTCTAAACCCTTTAGTAAGAATTTCAGGCGCAATTACATAACCTACTTTCCAGCCGGTATTATTAAAGACTTTTCCAAAAGAAAAAATGGCAAAACTTCTGCTTCTTAGTTCTTCATGTTCCAACACTGAATAATGACGTGCTTGATCGAACACCAACTGTTCATAAACTTCATCAGACAAAACAATGATTGATGTATTGCGAACAATATTCGCTAACTCATTCCAATCTTCCTTTTGCCAAATAGACCCGGTCGGATTGTGAGGTGTATTAATAATGATGGCTCGAGTTTTCAAGGTAACTGCAGCCCTAACCTGTTGCCAATCTACCTGAAAAGATGGCTTAGATAATGAAATTGGAATTGGTTTGCAGCCTAAAGATTCAATATTAGGAATGTAGCTGTCATAAGCCGGTTCAAGAACGATGACTTCATCATTGGGCTTTAAGAAGGAGGCAAAACAAGTATAGATTCCATAAGTTGCACCGGGCGTAATAGTAATCTCAACTTCAGGCTTGATGGTAACACTATATCGCATTTTAAAATCATCGGCTATCGCTTCTCTCAACATCGGCAAGCCGGACATAGGTGCATATTGATTAAAGTTTCCTTGTACAGCCTCATAAAGCAGCGATGATAATCGTTCATCAATAGCAAAATCAGGAAAACCTTGTGCGAGGTTAATAGCATTGTATTGCACAGCCAATGCACTCATCACAGAAAATATGTTTGTCGCTTGAATAGCGTAGTTTTCTGACATTACCTAATTGATTTTATAGATAGCGTTCGCCTTTTTGTCTTTTCACTTCAGCTACATATTCTTTGATTTGTTGCTCACGATTTCGTTCGCAAACTAATAACACATCCGGTGTGTCTATCACAATCATCTTTTCCAATCCTTGCAGTAAAACCAATTTGTCATTATGCACTTTCACCATGCACTCCGTTGCATCAATAATCATTACATCATTTCCATAAACAGCATTGCCGAGATAATCTTTTTCTGAATTTTCATACGCACTTTCCCAAGTTCCTAAATCGCACCACCCAAAATAAGAAGGGATTACAAATACATTTTGTGCTTTTTCCATAATGCCATAATCAATAGAGATATTTGTGCATTGTTGATAAAGTTCAGTGATGGCAGCTTGCTCCTGTGGCGTGTTGTAAGCACTTTTTGCTTGTGAAAAAACTTCGTACATTTCAGGAAGATAACGCTCAATTGCATCCAGAATGGATTGTACATTCCAAACAAAAATGCCGGCATTCCAAAGAAAATCGCCACTCTTCAAGAAAGTTTGAGCTAATTCTAATGAAGGCTTTTCAGTAAAGGTCTTTACTCGAAAAACACTATTTGATTCATCACTATTTTCATACTGAATATAGCCATATCCGGTATCCGGTCTCGTTGGTTTGATTCCTAAAGTAAGTAATGCAGTATGGTCTGCAACATATCTGAGAGCTTCATGGGCAGTACGAACAAAGCCCGTTTCATCCATAATTAAATGGTCAGCCGGCGATACAATGATGTTGGCATGGGGATTTATAGTTTGAATTTTATGGGCAAAATAAGCAATACAAGGAGCTGTGTTTTTTCTGCTGGGTTCGCTGATAATGTTTCCTGCAGCCACGTCCGGCAACTGTTGATGAAGGGTTTCAACATAAGCATGATTGGTGATGAAGTAAATATTTTCTGCCGGAACAATATTCCGAAATCGATGAAAAGTCCATTGTAATAATGATTTTCCAGTACCCAATAGGTCTAAAAATTGCTTGGGGTATGCCGTTCTACTTTCCGGCCAAAAACGGCTACCAATACCACCGGCCATGATGAGAACGTAATCATTTTGGTTCATGTTTCTTGAAATATCCGCTAAAATACTTCATTAATTTGGGGATAGATAAATTCCCTCACAATCTTTGCATTCGTTAATGTAATGCTATTGATACCAATATTTGTACAGTAAAAAAATCGGTAATAGTAGTTTTACCGCATAGTTTTTTGCCATGATAAACAACCTAACCATCCTAAAGGCTTTTGCAGAACAAGTTTCTCTTTATGGGAACCATTTGGCTGTTAAATACAAAGATTTTGAACTGAGCTATATTCAATTAGAGCTGCTTTCCAATCAAGTTGCAAACGCTCTGATCGAAAAAGGAATTCGACCAAATGACTTAGTGCCTATTTGTTTGCATGATCCACTCGATATGGTAATCGGAATATGGGGTATATTGAAAGCAGGAGCTGCTTTTGTGCCGATAGATCCATTATTCCCAACAGAAAGGATTCAGTTTATTATAAAAGATGCTGAATCAAAAATTATCCTTTCTGCTCCCGATATATCTAATGAATTTGAAAACAATTCAAACACTCAATTTCTATTAACCAATAGTCATTGGGCAAACCTATCTGAATATACAGATCAAGCACCCAAAATAGAGGTGACAGGATTGAATATTGCCTATGTCATCTACACTTCCGGCTCAACCGGTGCACCAAAAGGAGCCTTAATTTCGCATGGATCTGTTTGTGATTATTTGAATGGTTTATTTAGCCGTATTCCTTATGCTGAATGTAAGAATTATGCACTCGGCGCAACCTTTGCTGCTGATTTTGTGATCACCCATTTGTTTGGCTCACTAACACATGGAAGCACCTTACACGTTTTCACCAAAGAGGATTATAATGATGTTGCTTTTATTCATCAATATTTCACAGAACATCAGATTGATTGCATCAAAATTGTTCCTTCTCATTGGAGATCACTTTCCCTAAATGGCATCAATTTAATGCCTCGTAAAATTTTGATGTTTGCTGGTGAAGCACTTTATACAGATGCCATTCGAGATATTATTCCAGCAGCTTCTCGCTCTTGTATTTTAGTGAATTTATATGGTCCAACAGAAACCACTGTTGCGCAATTGCTTCATGTGATTGATGAAAAGCGAACCTATGGAAAAACTATTCCCATAGGTACAACATTTACCGATGCGCAGATTTACATTCTTAATGAAAAAAATGAACGAATGGAAGGCGTTTGTGAAGGTGAATTATATATAGCAGGCAATTGTGTAGGAATAGGATACTTAAACCGACCAGAGTTAACAAAAGAGCGATTTTTGCAAGATAGATTTTCTATCAATTCTGATGCTAAAATGTATAAGACAGGCGATATTGTTAGAAGATTAGAAGATGGAAATATTGAGTTTGTTGGCAGGGTTGATGATCAAGTAAAAATTCGTGGATACAGAATTGAATTAGGGGAAATAGAAAGCACTTTACAACGTGCACCGGGCGTGAATCAATGTGTAGTTCAGGTGAAAGAAGGAAGAAATGGCGATAACCGTTTAGTAGGCTATGTAATATGCCCAGAGGGCTTTAATAAATCTGCAATTTTATCGTTTTTAGAAACGCATTTACCGGACTATATGGTGCCACGTTTATTGATGCACCTATCAGTTTTTCCATTTTTAGCAAATGGGAAAATAGATAAAAAAGCACTACCTAATCCAGTGGCAGACTCCTTATTGAAAAATGCTTTTGTGGCTCCAACTACAGAAACTGAAAAAGTAATTTCTACTATTTGGAAGGATGTATTAGGAATTGATAGAGCAGGTGCTGAAGATAATTTCTTTGAATTAGGCGGCAGCTCTCTCCTCTCTTTAAAATTTGTAGATTTTTACAACAAAAAAACCGGAAACAAATTACCCGTTGTCAAACTGTATCAATTTCCCAAACTAAAAGATTTGGCAAATTATTTAGATGGGCGAGTTTCAGAGCAAGTATTTAATCAAGCTTCCAAAAGCAAGCCTGACAATGATGTAGCAATCATAGGTATGTCTGCTCGCCTTCCCGGAGCTGAGTCTATTGAAGCATATTGGCAACTGCTTACAACTGGAAAGGAATCTGTTACTTTTTTTAATGAAAATGATATAGACGCATCTATTTCTGATGCCGTAAAAAACAACAAAGACTATGTTCCTGCGCGAGGTATTTTGAGCAATGTAAAAGCTTTTGATGCTGCTTTCTTTGGCATTTCGTCAAGTGTAGCAAAAGTTATGGATCCTCAGCAAAGGTTGTTTCTTGAAATTGCTTGGGAAGCCTTAGAACAAAGCGGATATAGCAAAGAAAATGCTCAGGAAGTGATTGGTGTATTTGCAGGTGTTAATTCTAACACTTACTTCATTAACAACGTCATGTCACATCCTGAATTACTTGAACAAACAGGATCCTTGCGAACCACTTTTGTGAATGATAAGGATTATGTTGCTACTCGTACTTCCTATACTTTCGATTTAAAAGGTCCCGCAGTAAATGTGCAAAGTGCTTGTTCCACCTCGTTAGTAGCCATTGCTCAAGCGGTGCAAAGTATCCGATCAGGACAATGTTCTATGGCACTTGCAGGGGGCGTTTCTATAACTGTACCTGTCCATTCAGGGCATTTATACGAAGAGGGTGCAATGTTCAGCAAAGATGGGCATTGCCGACCTTTTGATGCCTGTGCAACCGGTACTACTTTCAGTGATGGTGGTGGTGTTGTTTTATTAAAAAGTAAAGCACAAGCCATTAAAGATGGTGATGTTATTTATGCTGTAATCAAGGGTGTTGGCATTAGCAATGATGGCGGTGGAAAAGGAAGTTTTATGGCTCCCAATGCGCAAGGTCAAGCTGCTGCTATTCGTATGGCTATTGATGATGCTGGCATTCAACCTGATTCGATTTCTTATATTGAATCACATGGTACTGCTACACCTCTTGGCGACCCAATTGAAATCGAAGGACTAAAACTTGCATTTGGCAATACAATCCGAAAACAATATTGTGGAATCGGATCTGTAAAAGGAAATTTCGGACATCTTACCATTGCTTCCGGCGTAGCTGGCATAATCAAGACAGCATTGAGTTTGTATCATCAAAAAATGTTGCCTTCTATCAACTTTTCTCAACCCAATCCATTAATTGATTTTTCTAATAGCCCCTTTTATGTAAATACCCAACTAACTAACTGGAAGGCTGATGGAAAAAGAATTGCAGGAGTTAGTTCGTTTGGCGTGGGTGGTACTAATGCGCATATTGTATTAGAAGAAGGAGAAGGCGTAATTAACCATTCTACCGTTTTGCCAACTCAAGTACCTGAACTATTATGTTGGTCAGCAAAAACAGCTAAAAGCCTTGAGGGTTATGGGCAACTACTAAGCAAATACTTGGCAGCACAGGCTGAAAATGCCTTATCTAACGTTGCCTATACATTACATACTCATCGTAGTGCGTTTGACACGCGTTGTTTTACGGTTGCAGACAATTCTGAGAATTTTCAACAACAAATAAAGAGTGGCATCATTGCCTTAAATAATACCCAAAAAATATCGTCAAAGTCAGATCAGATAGTATTTGCGTTTCCTGGACAAGGAGATCAATATGTGAACATGTGCCGATCTTTATATGAATCAAACCAATTGTTCCATAGTAGTGTTGATTACTGTGCTCAAATCTTACGCCCGTATTTAGATGAAGACCTTTTGGAAGTATTATTTCCAACAACGGAAAATGAGGCAAATCAAAACCGAATAAATGAAACCAGATATAGTCAACCGGCTTTGTTTGTAATCAGTTATTCATTGGCTAAACTATGGATGAGCTGGGGCATTCAGCCCAGTGCACTTATTGGACATAGTATCGGTGAGTTTGTTGCTGCCTGTTTAGCCGGCATATTTTCCTTAGAAGATGCCCTCAAACTAATTGCTACACGTGGCAAGTTGATGTACGCATTACCGAAAGGCTCCATGTTATCCGTTCGCCTTTCAGAATCAGAAATACAGCCTTATCTCAATGATGCTATCAGTCTTGCCGCTATCAATAGCTCAAAGTTGTGTGTGGTTTCCGGACAAGAAGAACATATTGCTGCCTTAGCTCAAAGGTTGAATGAGAAAGAAATTCCAAGCCGTATTCTTTCAACAAGCCATGCCTTTCATTCGCACATGATGGAACCAGTTGTAAGTCAATTTGAAGAACTTGTTCGATCAATGACATTACACACACCATCCAAACCTATTGCCTCTACCGTTACCGGAAAATGGATGACAAATGATGAAGCAATTGACCCTAAATATTGGGCTGCACACTTACGGAAACCGGTTATGTTTGGCAAATCTGTGCAAACCATGATAGACGCCAGATATGGTAATTTCTTAGAAGTAGGAGCAGGCAAATCAGTTTCTGTGCTTATCAGACAACAAGCTGGAAATTCAAGTGTCATTTCGTTAGCTTCTTTGGAGCGCGAAGAAGCAACCATGCCATCCCAAAAAGCTATTTTGTTTTCTTTAGGTCAACTCTGGATTCATGGGTTTACAATAGATTGGAGTGCCTATTATTCAAACCATTCTCATCAGGTGTTGCACAATCTACCAACGTATGTTTTTGACAAACAAGAATATTGGGTAGAAGCAATTCCTCGCCACACGACATCCGTAAAACTACAAGAGACTGAAGCTGTAAAACCAGAAGTAATTTCATCCGCTCTATCAAATGACAAGCTTTTAGTCTCAATAAAAGAAATTCTTGAAAATGCATCCGGCATTGACTTTGGAGATGCTTCGACAGATAAATCTTTTATTCAACTTGGGTTAGATTCTTTATCGTTAACTCAAGTTGCCCTACTACTGAAAAAGAAATTTGCTGTATCTATCACTTTCCGTCAACTGAACGAATCCATTAACTCGATACGTTTATTGTCAGACTATCTGCTACAAAATCAAACGAGTAATTCATCTATTGAACACACAGCCAAAAACACAATTATTGCAGAACTGACTACGGAAGAACAAGCTGAAATCAAGAAGCCATTTGGTGCCATAGCTCGAATAGAAAAATCATCTGCCGAACTGAATGCAAGTCAACAAGCATTTCTTGAACATTTCATTCATCAATACAACGAAAAAACTAAGGGCAGTAAAAACTATACACAACAACATCGTGCTAAGATGGCTGATCCTCGTGTGGTATCAGGCTTTAGACCGGCTACTAAGGAGCTAGTTTACTCTATTGTCGTTAAGCAATCGAAGGGAAGCAGACTATGGGACATTGATGGCAATGAATATATTGATGCACTGAATGGGTTTGGTTCTACTATGCTTGGTTATCAACCAGAATTCATCAAATCAGCCTTACAGCAACAATTAGAAAGAGGTTATGAGATTGGACCTCAACATGAACTGGCAGGCGAAGTGTGTGAAATGATTTGCTCATTTACTAATTTTGATAGAGCCGCTCTTTGCAACACAGGATCAGAAGCAGTCCTCGGCGCTCTTCGCATTTCTCGAACTATAACCGGTCGTTCCCTTGTGGTCGCCTTTACGGGATCTTATCACGGCATAAATGATGAAGCCATAGCTCGAAGCAACACCAAACTAAAAACCTATCCTGCTGCATCCGGAATCTTGCCAGAATCTGTGCAAAACATGCTCTATCTTGAATATGGCACTGAAGAATCACTTCGTATTATTGAAGAGCGTGGAGAAGAAATTGCAGCAGTATTAGTAGAGCCTGTACAGAGCCGTAGGTGCGATTTTCAGCCTATATCTTTTTTGAAAAAATTGAGAAAGATAACTGAGAAATCAAACGCTGTACTCATTTTTGACGAAATTATTTCCGGCTTCCGCTTTCATCAGGGTGGCGTGCAAGCAATGTTTGGTATTAAGGCTGATTTAGCCACTTATGGAAAGGTGGTGGGTGGCGGAATGTCCTTAGGCGTTATTGCGGGCAAAAAACAATTTATGGATGCCCTTGATGGAGGTTGGTGGCAATTTGGTGATGATTCTATGCCGGAAGTTGGTGTAACCTATTTTGCCGGAACATTCGTGAGACATCCTTTAACCTTAGCTGCTGCCAAAGCAACGCTTGAATATTTTAAAACACAAGGACCTTCTTTGCAAGAAAAACTAAATGAAAATGGGCTTTATCTCGCGGAAGAATTGAATGCTATTTGCCGAAAACACCAAGCACCACTTTATATTGCTCAGTTTGGATCATTATGGCGTGTTCAACTTAAACAAGAATTTGCCTACTCTGAATTATTCTTTGCAATTATGCGATTAAAGGGTATTCATATGCTGGAAGGGTTTCCTTGCTTTGTAACAACAGCGCATACGGAAGAAGATTTACAACAAATCATCAAGTGTTTTGAAGATGCAGTTAGAGAATTAAAAGCTGCAGGGATCATGCCCGATTTTGTGCACCCAAATGCTCAAATCACACCATCTCTCAATCGTCCGCCAATCAGAAATGCCAGATTAGGGCGCGATAGGGATGGTAATCCAGCATGGTTTATTCCGGATGAAAAGAAACCAGGAAAATATATACAAGTTTCAAACTAAAAATCAAAAGAGGCAGAGAATCAATTTCTGCCTCTTTTTTTTCAAAATATAGTGTGGAATTTGAAAACTTTGAAGCATACAATATTTGATAATCAAATTTTAATCCCTATGTTGTAATGGTTTGATTATTTTTGACGAATACGCCATGAACCAATTGATTCCAATAGATTTCGATCCCTTTTCAACGGGTGAAGAATTTGAAAAACTTGCTTTAATTACAGAATCGCAACGAGAGATATTTCTATCTTGCATGATTGGAGGTGATGATGCCAATCGAGCCTATAATGAATCTGTGTCCTTAAAGCTGATTGGCGATCTGCATCTTCCAGAATTAAAACATGCGTTACAATTGCTTTTCCAACGTCATGAGGCTTTGCGTACAACCATCAGCCCTAATGGTGAAACGCTTATCATCTATAAGAATGTAAATTTCGACATAGAAGAACATGACCTTACAACACTATCTGAATCGGATCGTAAAAAAGCCTTTACTACATTTTTAAACTCTGTTGCCAATACACTGCTTAATTTAAAAGAAGGGTTATTATTTCGCTTTTATCTACATAAGACAGCACCGAACGAGCACTATCTGACTCTTTTAATTCATCACCTTATTGGAGATGGTTGGTCAATTGGTATTTTATTGGAAGACCTTGCACAGCTCTATAATGCAGCTTTAAAAAAAGCCCCTAATCTACTTTCACCACCTACACAAATCAGTGAATATGCTGAAGCGCAGGAAACTTTTCGTCTTTCAGAAGAACATAACCAAATGCAGTCCTTTTGGCTCAATCTTTATAAAGACTCTGTTCCCCTATTGGATCTGCCAACCGACAATCCCAGAAAGACGCCTCGATCCTATAAAGGCAATCGTTTAGATCACCCCTTTTCAAAAGAAAAAACAGAACAACTCAAAAATATTGGTGCTACATCCGGTACCAGCTTAGTCACTACACTATTAGCCTCTTTTGAACTTTTTTTATATCAACTAACGCATCAAAGAGACTTAGTGGTTGGTGTGCCGTCATCAGGCCAGGCTGCTTCGGGTATGAATGATGTGATAGGTCATTGTGTAAACTTACTGCCCATTCGCGCACAAATCAATCCCCACAAGCATTTTACGGAATACCTACAACAACGAAAGACAGAAATTTTAGATGCTTACGATCATCAACGAATAACCTTCGGCGAACTGATTAAGAAACTGTATGTTAACCGTGACCCATCGAGAGTAGCATTAGTGCCTGTTGTTTTTAACGTGGATGCAGGCATGGATAGTGAAGTGAAATTTGATGGATTAGAACATACACTTATCAGTAATCCTCGCGCTTTTGAAAACTTTGAATTATACCTAAACGTTACTGGATCTAAAGATGGAGTGGTTTTTGAATGGTCTTATAATACAGACCTTTTTCACGAGTCAACCATTCAGGCTTTTGGAAGACAGTTTGAAACCATCTTAGACAAAATCATTTCAAATCCGGCTTTCACCATATCTGAAATTTGCCAAAAACCAACAGAAGAGATTAAGGTCAGTAGGGGAAAAATAACCACCCTTTCTGAAGGGCTAACTTTTAATAAATTATTTGCTCAAACCGTTCGTGAGAATGAACATAAAGTTGCCGTAAGATTTGAAAACCAAAATCTGACTTATGCACAACTGAACCAAGCAGCTGAAAAACTTGCTCGTGTTTTGATTGAAAAAAATATCAAAAAAGGCAAATTAGTAGCCGTGTGCATGGAGCGTTCACTCAATATGCTCATCAGTCTTTTGTCCATTTGGAAAACAGGAGCAGCCTATCTGGCTCTTGATCCGGAATATCCGAAAGATCGAATAAACTTTATGCTAGAGGATTCAGGTTGCCATCTTATTCTATCTTCTGAAAACACTAAGCTTCTATCTTCTGCCTCCTCATTACAACAAATCGTAGTAGATGAAGCAATGAAGCAGACTGAAAATACTGAACAGTTCGTCACACATAATGATACCGGAAACGATCTTGCCTATTTGCTTTATACATCAGGTTCAACCGGTTTGCCCAAAGGGGTAAAAATTACCCAACATAATCTGGCAAACTTTTTATGTAGCATGAAAGATGAACCGGGAATTGAAAAGAGCGATGTGCTGTTGTCAGTAACTTCTGTTTCGTTCGACATTTCCGGTTTAGAGCTTTATTTACCCTTAATTTCCGGTGCTACATTGGTAATTGCCAATACAGATACCGTAAAAGATGGCCGACTACTTAAAGAGTTAATTATCCAAGAAAATGCTACCCTCTTACAGGCAACACCATCAACTTGGCAAATGTTGCTATTTTCTGGATGGAAAGAAAAACTACCCTTAAAAGCACTATGTGGCGGAGAAGCATTAACCGTAGAATTAGCACAAAAAATACTACCACTATGTAACTCACTTTGGAACATGTATGGTCCAACTGAAACGACAATTTGGTCAACAATAAGTAAAATAACTACCGTTAATGAAGCCATTAGTATCGGAAAACCCATCAACAACACTCAAGTCTATGTGATGGATGAAGATGGTAATCCGGTAAGCGAAAAACAAACTGGCGAAATATATATCGGTGGAGATGGGGTTGCAGCGGGATACCACAATCGTCAGGAAGCAACGCAAGAGAAATTTGTTGCCGATAGGTTTACCAATATTCCCGATAGGAAACTCTATAAAACCGGTGATCTTGGCAAAATAATGGATGATGGCTCTATTTATTGTTTAGGTAGAAGTGATCATCAAATAAAAATACGTGGACATCGTATTGAGCCGGGTGAAATTGAAACCCAAATACTACGAATAAAAAACGTTAAACAAGCATTAGTAGTAGCGCGGGAAGACAAGCCCGGAGACAAACGATTAGTTGCCTATGTTACCTTAGATCAACAACCTGATGATGGGCAAAGCTGGAAAGATCGTTGGGATACAATCTATGCAATCGGGGCAGAAGAGAAGGGCGACTTAGATAGTAATTTACTTGAAAAATTATCTCATAGTGACAATCTTTCTGCACAACATAAAGAATGGCTAAAAGTTTCTGTAGATCGCATTCAAGAAATTGGTGCTAAATATGTTTATGAAATTGGAAGTGGTGCCGGTCAAATCATGTATGAAATTGCCCCTCATGTTGGGACTTATATAGCTACGGACTATGCAAAACCGGCAATTGACAACATCAACGAACGATTAGCACGAGAGCTCGGGAATTGGAACAACACCTCTGCTTATATCGCTACTGCTGACGACTTTTCTGCTCTAAAAGGGAAAAAGGTTGATTTGGTTTTACTAAATAGTGTCATTCAGTATTTTCAGGATGCTAACTATTTATTAAAAGTAATTCGCCAAAGCGTACAAGCAATAGAAAACGGTGGTTGTATATATATTGGAGATGTGCAAGGAAAAAATTCGCTGGCAATGTACCATGCGATGGATTATTTGAAAAATGCCTCCTCTACTGTCAAAGCATTTAAAGACGTAGTTGCAAATCGTGTTAGAATAGAAGACGAATTGGTAATTGATCCTCCTTTTTTCTACCTTCTGCCTACTTTGATACCTTCTATAACCGCAGTAGATATACAATTAAGACGCGGTGCACTAACAAATGAAACTACTAAATACCACTATGATATTTGGCTCTATGTCAACAAACCAACAGCTACTCTGCTACCTTCTAAAACACTGAACTGGACTGATGTTGCTCAGATTGAACAATTAAAACCGTTCCTTACAGACCAATCTAATACTATAATTGAGGTTAAAAATATTCCCAATCAACGAACCATAAGCGACATTCGTTTACAAACGCTATTAGCCAATGCTTCAGATAGTTTACCCATTGCCGACATTCGATCGGTAGTCATGGAAACTTTGGGCGGACTTCATCCCGATGAGTTTTGGGAACTTGGAAAAGTAAGTGGTTACAAAACACATATCCGATGGACGACAGACGGAACAGATGGGCTTTTTGATGTTTGGTTTATTAAACCAGATGGATCATTTTCTGTTCCACCTTTTTTCAATTTCAATAAGCTGACGGATCCTACGAATTTCGCTCGAAACCCGCTCTCTAAAAATGAGATCTATTTAGAAACAGATCAAATTGAACAATGGAAAGAAAGTTTGCGCAAAAACCTTCCTGCATTTATGGTAGTCGAAGATTTTGTTGCCTTAAAAGAATTACCGCTTACTCCAAATGGTAAAATTGACCGAAAATCTTTGCCACAGCCACTTACAAGGCGTAACACTATAAATACTAAACGACCATTTACACCGGAAGAAAAAATAGTGTTCGACTTATGGGCTGAGGTGTTAGACAATAGCGATTTTGGACCCAATGATGATTTTTTTGAACTTGGCGGGCATTCATTGCTGGCTGTAAAAGTAATGGTGTCTTTAGAGAAAAAAACAGGTAAACGATTAACGATTGCTACTTTGTTTGAACATCCAACAGTTGAGCAATTAGCCAAACAGCTTCACAAAGATTATAATGCAGCTGAATGGGATGTTTTAATGCCCATTAAAACCACTGGCACCAAAATTCCGATCTTTTATGTGCATGGAGCCGGACTAAATGCACTTTTGTTTAAGCCTTTTGGTGAATTTATGGATGAGAACCAACCTGTTTATGGACTTCAGGCTTTGGGAATCAATCATGAAACACAAATACCGGACTCAATTGAAAAAATGGTCGAGCGTTATGTCGCTGATATTATCAAGGCATACCCTAACGGACCATACGCTATTGCCGGTTACTCGCTCGGAGGATTTTTGGCTTTTGAAATAGCTCGTCAGTTAGAGTTAATGAATAAAGAAGTAGCCTTTGTTGGCATTCTTGACACCTTTGCTGGAAATAATTTTCAAGGTAGTCTTTCAAAGAAATTTTTACACGAACTAAATAAAGCTTGGTTTCTTACCAAATCTTTTCTTTCCAATCCATCGGAGGCTTGGAAATACCAAAAATCAGTTTGGCAACAAAAATGGAAAGAACGATTTACACAAGATGGCAATGTGCCTTTAGAAGTGCTGACGACTTATGAAGCCGATATTTATCGAAAATATAGTGATGCCCTTGACCAATATCAACTTCCTATTGCCAACTTGCATGTAACTTTATTTGCCGTGCAAAAAAGAATGTATTACGTGAAAAACCCGAGTACTTTAGGTTGGGATTATTTTGCCAAACAAGGTGTAGAAACTCATTGGGTACCGGGTGACCATACTACAATGCTCTATGCACCAAACAATGAAGCACTAGCTAAAAAAATCCAAGAAGTACTCAATTCTCTCAACCTGAATGAGTAACATTGATTGTCAAAAGGACTGAATAGAATGTTGAAAATATATGCAGTCAATATTTCCATCGGTCTATCAAAAGAAGATTTTGATCGTGTCATAAAACAGCTTACTCCCCAACTGGCAAAGAAAATTTGCTCGTTTAGAAACGTTGAAGATTCGTTACGAGTCTTGTTTTCAAGATTATTGTGTGAATTTGTATTGCAAAAGGAATTTTCTTTAAACTCAAATTCCCTCCTCATTGCCGAAACAGAATTTGGTAAACCTTATTTGGTAAACCATAAAAATATCAAGTTCAATTTTTCACATTCGGGACATTGGGTTGTATGTGCCTTTGCTCATCAAGAAATTGGGATAGATATAGAACAAGTTCGAAGCATTGATTTAGATATTGCCCAACACTATTTTTCCGAAAGTGAATGCAACGATTTGTTTGCCAAACCTTTATCCCAACAAATTGATTACTTCTATCGTTTATGGACAATGAAGGAAAGCTATATCAAAATGCTAGGCAAAGGATTGTCTTGCCCACTCGATTCCTTTTCCGTAATCATCAATGAAGAAATATACTTAGTGGACAATATCCAACAAAAACTACCCTATTCACTACAAGAAATATTTATTGAACAGGGTTACAAATTGTCTGTATGTGGTCTTGAAAAAAACCTTTCCCCTATTACAATAGTAGATTGCAATCAACTTATTCAATTAAGCCTCAATAACAGACAATAAATTTTATGAATTAAGCTAAGCTTGGCTATTCTGTAAAGTAAAGATGTTTTGTGAAAAGCGGCTGAACTATAAGATGCACTAAGATCAGAAGGTCGTTTTTAGTAATAAATCGAAATTTTAAAGCTCGTTTATTTTCTTCATCAACTTTTCGGTAAATGGATTACAGTAGCTTAAATTAAATTCGAATATTTCATCCGGGCTGTATGATTTCTCAATCTGTTTTCTGAGCATAGATTTTGCTCTATTTAATCGAACTTTTACATTCGCCTCACTAATGTCTAATAGGCTTGCCGTTTCTGAAACGCTTAGTCCATTGATTTCTCTTAAAGAAAAAACTAACCGATAATCTTCAGGTAATTCAATTAGTGAAGATTCAATCACTTGACCCAATTCACGGGTATGGATAATTTTTTGTGTATCATGATGTTGGTGCATAAACATGGGTGTAACGTTTTCATTAACAGCATCGTTCGGCTTTTCGTTTACAAAGCAGAATTTTTGCTTTTTACGATAGCAATTATTCAGCATGATGCGTATGAGCCAAGTTTTAAAATTGGAGCGTTGTTCAAATTGAGACAAGTTCTTGAATGCATCAATGTATGTATCCTGCATCAGGTCTTGTGTGTCTTCATGATTGTAGTTGTAAGACCTTCCTACTTTATATAAATAAGGATTAAACCGCCTTACGATAATTTCATAAAGCGGTTTTTCTCCTTGTAATATTCGAGATATAATTTCAGTTTCTGTTAATTTTTCAAACTGTTTCATACAAGCTAAGATAAAGCTTTTGACAAACGAGCCATGGAAAAAGCGGAGATAGCCATCACCAGATCACGTACTGCCACATCCACAAATTTAAAGCTTAAAATAAGAGACAATGCAATTGCAGTAAGCCAAGCTGCAACTATGTATCCCCCAATTTCTGGCTTTTTAATCACGATAATTCCGGCTACTATTTCAATTACGCCAACTATCATCATAAACATTGAAACTGAAATTGGCAACATACTGGAAAGGGTTGGGCTTATGTATTGATCCCAATGAGTTAGTATGTTGGTAAATTTATCAATTCCGGCCACAATAGGAATTATGATAAAGGTAAACCGAAGCAGGTTAAACACTTGTCTCTCTATCGGTTTTGAATGAACTGTATTCATTTGAAAAATGAAGTTTTAAGGGAATAAAGAATTTAGAATTTTGCAGGATATTGATTAGCAATTCCTTCAGATAAAGTGCTTGCAAAGTGCATCATGTCATTAAAAGCAGCATCATAATCAACGGAAGCTTGCGTATAGTTCTTTTGCAATAAATCTACCGAGTAAGTGATGGTCTTAGTTATATGATCGTCCATGTGCATACGCATATGTGCTTGGTCCCAATTATTGGGATTTGCAGCAGATAAGAAATCAGCAATTTGTTGCGCATTTGCTCTCCAATTGGCAACAGCCGTGCTCAGTGCAGCTTGATCATTGTTTTTTGCCGCAGTCAGAACGGGTACTGCTCCATTAATATGCCCTTTCAATAAAGTGGTTAGCTGATCACCGGCAGCTTGTCCATAATAAGGCACAATAGCAGCACCGATATCTTCTTGATTTTTTAACAGTCGCGTCAGTTGAGAATTAAGTGCTGCACTATTGTTGAAAAAGGCATCCACAGTCATGTACGTGTATTGCATGTGGTCTGCCCATAGTTGGTGCATAGCATCATCAAATGTTCGGAAATTGCTACTGGCAAGAGGTCCGGGAGATACGCTATCTTTTTTACAGCTTTGTAAGGATGGAATCAAAAGCATTGCGAATGCGAAGAATCCCAACATGGTTACAGCTTTTCTAAAAGTGTGTTTTACTTGTTTCATTTTTTTTCAGTTTTTTTGGTTTTATGAAAGAATAGAGTTGCTGAAAAAGAAAAAGGTTACAAGCATTTTTAGGAAGGGTCAAAAAATCCTGAGACTCAAAAAAAGTTTATTTCACTAAGCTTAATTGGCAGACTATTGAATCTTAAAACCTATTGACTAAAGCACCTTTCTATTTTGTCTATTCAATAAATATTCCAAACTAACTTTAAACTTTTTAGGCTAACCACCCTCTAAGAAGATAAAAGCAACGTGTTATGAAAATGGTTTTGTTGAAGATTGGTTTTGTTTTTACTCTTGCTATTTGTTTGAGCAGTTGTATAGTTCGACCATACCCAAGCCGACCATACTATTATCGTCCGAACTATCGCGTATATCCACGATATTATTATTCACCGATTCCCCGTGTGTATTATGGAATACCTCGTGTTCATTACTATGATAGTAGAGGCGGAAGCCATGGAGCGCATTACGGGCCTCGAAGAATGCGTTAATGAGTTGTTGCCTTTTATTTGTAGAAGCGGGGGTAACTTGTGCCGGTAATGAAACACCTTTTTGCGCTCAACAAATATTTTGTTCGTTATAGATGGCGACTTGTTTTAGGAATGTTATTTGTAGCCATTTCAAACCTTTTTGCGGCTATGCCTGCATCCATTATACGAAAGGTAATAGACGATGTACAGCAAGCGGTAAATTCAGGTGGATTATCCATGCAAGATAAAGGTTCACTGATCAAAATGGTTATGTGGACAGGTGTTCTGTTGATAGGTATTGCTTTACTTCGAGGAATTTTTATGTTTTTCATGCGGCAAACCATTATTGTAATGAGCCGTTTGATTGAGTATGAACAGAAAAATGAAATCTATGCTCATTATCAAACCTTAGATACACAGTTTTTCAAAAAACATTTTACAGGAGATTTGATGAACCGTATCTCTGAAGATGTAAGCCGAGTGCGGATGTACACCGGGCCAAGCATTATGTATGCAACTAACCTTTCGGTGCTGACCGCTATTTGCTTGTGGAATATGGTACATGTCAATGTGTGGCTAACCTTGTCTGTGTTCCTTCCATTACCCTTGTTGGCTATTGCCATTTATTTTGTCAATAGAATTATTTACAGAAAAAGTGAAAACATTCAAGCACAACTAAGTACTCTTACTTCTACGGCACAAGAAACGTATAGTGGCATTCGAGTCATCAAAAGTTTTGTTCAAGAAAAGACAATGATGCGATTTTTTGGATCTACATCTGATGCCTACAAGCAAAGCACAATCAACCTTTCTCTTACTGAAGCTATTTACTTTCCTTCCATGACCTTTTTCATTGGACTGAGCATGTTGAGTACGGTATTGGTTGGTGGATATTTTGCTATCAAGGGAGAAATATCTGCAGGTAATATTGCTGAGTTTGTGATCTACATCAACCTGCTCATGTTCCCAATTAGTAGTATAGGATGGGTTGCCAGTATGGTTCAGCGTGCCAGTGCTTCCCAAAAACGAATCAATGAATTTTTGCACACCAACCCATCGATTATTTCACCGCATACGGACAATGGTCATTCAAATTTGAAAGGTAATATTGACTTTGACCATGTTGATTTTACCTACCCACATACAGGTATTCATGCTTTAAAAGATTTTTCGCTACACATAAAAGCCGGTGATAAAATAGCAATCATAGGTAAAACAGGATCCGGAAAATCTACACTGGCGCATCTTTTGTTAAGAATGTATGATGCTCAAAGTGGTTCCGTCTTGTTGGATAAGTACAATATTCAACATTTCTCCTTAGCTACTGCGCGAAAACAAATTGCTTATGCTCCACAAGACACGTACTTGTTCTCCGACACAATACTTAACAATATAAAATTTGGGAAAGATGATGCAACACTTGAAGATGTGATAGAAGCATCTCGACTTGCCGATTTAGATAAAGATGTTCAGGGATTACAACAGGGTTATCAAACTATCGTAGGAGAGCGAGGCGTAATGCTGAGTGGCGGGCAAAAGCAAAGATTAGTATTGGCCAGAGCATTATTGAAAAACGCACCTATTCTTATTTTGGATGAATGTCTGAGTGCGGTGGACACGCAGACAGAACAAACCATTTTACATAACCTACAACCTCAATTGAAAGACAAAACAGTGATAGTCATTACGCACCGCATTTTTACTAACTGGAATTTCGATCAAATTCTTGTACTAGACAATGGAAAAATTGTAGAACAAGGAGTACATGCGCAACTGATGAAACAGAAGGGGAAATATGCTCGACTTTATGATCATCAAACCATCGCCAATCAAGCATAAACCATTTATTTTGTCAGGGTTTCCATAATCCCACCAACTACAGAAACAATCAAGCTAAATAAAACAGCGTATATAATTCCATCTACGCTAAAACCATCTACTATTTTAGAACAAAGCAAGACCATAAGTGCATTGATTACTAATAGAAACAAACCAAAAGTTACGACCGTTATAGGGATCGTAAGTAGAATGAATATAGGCTTGATAAACAAATTCAAAACGGCTAAAACAACTGCTACCCAAATTGCAGTTGTGAAATTTCGGATATGCACGCCCGGCAACAAATAAGAGGCTGCAAACACAGCCAGAGAATTGATCATCAATCTTAGCAGTATGTTCATGTTGCTTGTTCTGAATTATTGAAAATGATGTAAATTTTGTCTGCTTCAAAATTAAGATCAAATCAGTCTGAATTCGGCAATTCAACTAAATCACTATCATTCAGTACAACATTCTTTTGCTTCTTTCGAAGCTTAATATTTAATGCTTCCACCGCTAGCGAAAAAGCAAGACAAGAATAGATGATACCCTTGCTAACATGCTCATGAATTCCTTCTGCAACCAATACTACACCAATAACCACAAGGAAACTAAGGGCAAGCATTTGCAAGGTTGGTTGTTTGTTGATAATACGTGTTACAGCACCGGCAAATAGCATCATAATTAGGATAGAAATAATAACAGCAATGATCATCAATACTACATTGTCAATCAAGCCTACAGCCGTCAAAATAGAATCAAAAGAAAAAACGGCATCTACTAAAATGATTTGAATGATAGCCCCCATTAACGAAGAAGCTACTTTCTGTTTGGATGTGCTTTCTTGATCATCTACTTGAAGCTTATGGTGAATTTCCAAGGTGCTTTTTACAATCAAAAAAATTCCGCCTGATAATAAAATAATGTCTTTCCAACTCAAGGCCAGATCAGGTTCTTGTGGATTTAAACTAAAGGGTAAAGTAAAAATAGGTTCTTTCAATCCGATAATCCAGTTAATACCCAACAACAACAAACTTCTAAAAAGCATGGCGAGAAGTAAGCCAATATTTCGAGCAGTACGTTGCTTATTTTGTGGAAGCCTATTGGAAACTAATGAAATGAAAATGATATTGTCAACACCCAGAACTATTTCTAAAAAAGTAAGCGTAAGCAAGCTAATCCATACGCCAGGCTCAGCAAAATTGGGTATGGCAACTAGAAAGATATTCATTGGATTCTTTTAACGAGTTGGGGTCTTTTCTTTGAACTTTAAAACAATGAAAGGTTCACTAAAATGTTACTTTTAGTTTCACGGGTTTACCGTTTCGTAATACAGTTACAGTGGTAGTCTGTCCGGATTTTGCTTTGCCTAATGCTTCCATATAGCTTTGCATTCCTAAAATCTTTGTATCGCCTAACTGAATAATAATATCGCCTGCTTTGATTCCTGCCTTTTTAGCCGGTTTTTCATCAGCCACATCATCAACCCTGACACCCCCTTCTTGAAAAGAATAATCAGGCATAATGCCCAGCGTAACTTTAAATCTAACTTTGCCAACTGTAGTTTGTCGTGTAGGAGTAAATTTTGGTTTTAAGCGTGTATCCATTACAGACACGATGCTATATACAAAGTCCAGCACTTTTGCTTCGCCGAGATAATTGATCTTATCTGCATCATCTGATGGTTTGTGATAATCGTGATGTATGCCTGTGAAGAAAAAAAGAACTGGTATTCCTACATGATAGAATGAAGTATGGTCGGATGGGCCAACACCGGAGCTGTCAATAGCAATTTTAAATTCTTTGTTGGGTGATGAAACAAATGTACTCCATACAGGAGAAGTTCCTATTCCGCCAACTGTTAGTGCATGTGTACTGTCATTTAGTCGCCCGATCATGTCCATATTGATCATATAAGCGGTATGATTGCTGTCTATTTGATAATCTTTTACAAAAGCTTTAGAGCCCAACAGTCCAAGTTCTTCACCGGAAAAATTCACAAAGAGATAATTGTAGTTGCGCAAGCGTTGTTTTTTAATGCGTGCAGCAAGTTCCAATAATCCGGCTGATCCACTTGCATTATCATCTGCTCCATTGTGAATTTCTTTAGAAAGAGACAAACTATTTCCATCTTCTCCATAGCCTAAGTGATCAAAATGAGCACCTAAGATGACGGTATAAGGAGCTTTGTTGTCAATCCAGGCAGCCACATTGGTTCCGGTACGTTCTGATTTATTCAGTTCAAATTTTAAAGAGAGTTTGACACCATCAGGATGATTGTTGACTAACGAATCAAACACGCCATGAGAAAGGAATGCAACTGGAATATCCATTGTTTCTAACTCGGAATGAGGGTTGAATTTGGGAGGATATTTTGCACCAACACCATCATAAAACACAACTGCAGTTGCCCCCTTTTTTTGAGCATCTTTTGCTCGATCAAACATAGCCTTTTCATAGTCGAAGTGGGCATCGTTTGCATCTTCTTTTTCGGAGTATAAATTCACTAACCAGATATTACCATGTTCCCATACATCGGGTAAAACATCACCGGAAATATGGTTTACATTTTTGGAAAAAGGAAGCGGAAAAGCTTGTTGCGGAATCAATAATGGCACGGTACCGACTTTGAAAAATGATTGATCGGAAATTTCTTTACCATAGAAAAATTTGAAAGGCAATTTATAATCACCTTTGTATGGTGCAATCTTTAGCTTTTTATATCTGGTTGCAATATAATCGGCTGCTTTTTGTTCACCGGCACTACCGGTGCGTCGCCCTTCCAGTGCATCTGAAGCTAAATAGGTAATGTCGGTTGTTAAGCGTTTAATGGTTTTTCGATCGGTTTTTGTTTGCGCATCACAGACTACTGCTACAAAGCAAACTAACATGCAAAGATGAAATACACGACGTGTCATAAGTAAGCAAAATTAAGATAGCGTACCCAAACAATGAGCTTTACTATTTCTTATCAAAATCTATTTGACAATCTGATGGCTGTTTTATCGAGCATCAAAATCAATAAAGACGCGATCAGTCTTGGGATGAGATTGACAAGTAAGGACATACCCTTGAGCAACTTCATTTTTTTCTAAGGCATAGTTGACTTCCATTTCTACTTCACCTTCAATTACTTTGGCTCTGCACGTGCTACACACTCCGCCTTTACAAGCATACGGAAGATCGGCACCATGTTTTAAGGCAGCATCTAAAATGCTATCACCATGATAGCTTAAATCCATGTCGAAAGTAGTGCCGTCTAATCGTACACTTACTTTGCTTGTAGCATCATTTGCGCTTTTATGATCTTTTATCCAGTTTTCATGATTGGGTTTGGGTTCATCTGGGGATGAAAATAACTCTATATGTATTTGTTCAGTTGTCAAGCCTAAATCTATCAGTTGTTGACGCACCGCCAAGAGCATAGTTTCAGGGCCGCAAATAAAAACTTCATCCATACCCTTCACATCAATTAAAGAATCGGCTAGCTGCTTAACTTTTGGGGCATCAATACGACCATTAAACATCGTTACATCCATCATCTCTCGAGAAAGTAAATGATAGACGCGCAGGCGTTGCATATAGCGGTTTTTCAATCCTTCAATTGCTTCCCGAAATATAATTGAGTTGCGGTTTTTGTTTCCATAGACGAGGGTAAAATCGCTTTCGGGTTCTTGTTCCAAAACCGATTTCATGATGCTCATTATCGGGGTAATGCCACTTCCTGCAGCAAAGGCGAGATAATGTTTTTTATTGGGGTTGTTTTTTCGGGGTGAAAATTTTCCATTGGGCGGCATCACTTCCAATACCTCGCCGGGTTTTAAAAAATCATTAGCAAAGCTTGAAAACTTTCCTTGTTCAACTTTTTTGATGGCTACCCTTAATTCTCGCTCAGCAAGACTGCTGCAAATAGAATAAGAACGGCGCACC
Organism: Bacteroidota bacterium; assembly: GCA_018267875.1. Taxonomy (GTDB): domain Bacteria; phylum Bacteroidota; class Bacteroidia; order Chitinophagales; family Chitinophagaceae; genus JAFIGV01. The sequence goes on from JAFDXP010000067.1 coordinate 83,962, forward strand.
TCCACATTGTCTATATGATGCTTAAAAGTCAGATACTGCCCGGGAGAAAACTGAAACAGTTTTTCCATGTCTTGCGGAATTTCTAAAGCCACGGACACACAGTCGGCAGTTTCAGTTCTAACTTCTTTTACTGTAAGCGGAAAAAATTTAAGCACTGACATAGTTATTGATCTGCTTTATTTGACGAGAGTAAATTAAATACTATTCTTTTTGTTTGGGTGTTGATAGTAATCATTTTTCTTTAAACCTTACATGCTATCCCAACATTTCATCTAAGGATTCTTTGCGTAAAAAGGTAAAAATTTGTTTTCCTGTTGGCGAAAATTCAGGCTGACTACAAGCAAATAATTCATCAATTAGAGCTTGTTGCGTTTCGGGTTGTTGTATAGAGTGTTTGTTGATAGAAAGCCTTCGAGCCATTTGCATCAACAGCTTATCTGATCGCTGTCCAACGGCATCTTTAGCTTCGTGCTTTATTTGATCAATGACCTCATCAAGCACATTTTTTTCTTCACCTGAGGGTAAATCTGTAGGCACTCCCTGCACTACAAACGTATAATTTCCAAACGGTACAATATCAAATCCAACTCGACTCAAATCAGGTAATAGTTGCTCTAACAATAAAGCATCATGAGGCGGAAATTCATAAGTAGCCGGAAAAAGCATCTGTTGAGAAGGGGTATTTCCCGAGTTCCATTGTTCCAGCAATCGTTCATACCAAATACGTTCTTGTGCACGACGAATATGAATGACGATTAATCCAGACTTTACGGTAGAAATTAGTAATGAACCTTGAACCAATAAACTACCTTGCCCTGTGGACAATTGATTCTGTTGGCTATCGTGCAGTGCTGATTGAGTATTAGCTTTAGTTTGTGGTGCTGATTGTATGGGCTGTTGAGCAATAGCATACAATTCCTTCCATTGTTTTAAACCATCATTTCGATCTATGAAATGAGCTTGATTTTTTTGGCTAAAAGCATTTGCCAAATAGCCTCGTTGAACTTGTGTTACGGTATTGCCTTCTATGGGTTTGGTAATGGCAGATAGCTGAGTAATTTCTTTATTTAGTGTAAAATCCAGCGAGGGTGAAATATTATTTCGGGCAAGTGCATGTTTAACGGCTGCATTCAAATAAGCATACATCATCTTATCGTCTTCAAACTTCACTTCTTGTTTGGTCGGATGCACATTCACATCTACCCGTGCAGGATCGGTTTCTAAAAAAAGTACGTAAAAAGGGAAAGCGTCTTTATCTATCAATCCTTCGTAAGCAGCTACCAGCGCGTGATTTAGATATGCGTTTCGGATAAAACGATTGTTGATAAAAAAGAATTGAAGCCCGCGTGTGCGTGTAGCACCTAAAGGTTTACCAATAAAACCATTTATATTCAGGAATTCAGTCTTCTCGCCTACTGGCACCAAATTTTTTTCACACGAGCCTCCTAACAGATCTACGATACGTGTTTTCAGGTTTCCGGCTGGTAAGTGAAATTGCTCTGTTCCGTTATGCCACATCCGAAAGGCAATTTGTGGATGAGCAAGTGTTACTCTGGTAAATTCATCAACAACATGGCGCAACTCCGTAGTGTTTGACTTTAAAAAATGACGACGAGCAGGTACATTAAAGAACAAATTCTTGATGATAATGTTTGTTCCTTCTGCTGTTGCACAAGGTTCTTGTAATTTAACCTCTGTTGCTTCTATCACAATACGGGTGCCGGTGTCATTGTCTTTCTGTCGGGATTTTAACTCCACTTGTGCCACCGCTGCAATAGATGCCAAAGCTTCTCCTCGGAATCCCATTGTACGAATACGAAAGAGGTCTTCAATATTTTTAATTTTTGAAGTGGCATGTCGCTCAAAACTCATGCGAGCATCAGTAACACTCATGCCTTTGCCATTATCTATCACTTGAATCCATTCCTTACCGGCATCTTTAATCACTAATTGAATGTCTGTTGCACCGGCATCAATAGCATTTTCCAATAGTTCTTTAACCGCTGAAGCTGGCCGTTGGATAACTTCTCCCGCTGCAATTTGGTTTGCTAAATGATCCGATAAGAGTTGAATTACATCTGCCACAGTTCTACTTTCGCTGTATTTAGTTCAAAGTTAGAGTCTAATTGTTTGCTTGCCAATCATGTTTTTGCTATGGTAGTGATGATAATCATTTTCATTTCTGATGATGGTCATATTTACCACGCACTCATTGGAAGATATTTGCAGTGTATTAAGACTTTGTTTTTAGGTTAATACAGTGCACATAGTGGGTCATAAACCGCAGAACCTTTCCAGGATTTGCGGTTATTTTTTTGGACAATTTCTGGATGCTAATTATGTAGAAAAAATTGAGGAACCGTTCCAATTAAAATGACCAAAGTACAAGTGACTCCCAAAAGCAGTTTATCATAATTGCTAACTTCCGAATTGAGTTCTGGTGCACCTTGTTTAAAATACATAGCAATGATAACACGGAAGTAGTAATAAGCACTAATGGCAGCCATTAAAAGCGCAAAGATGACGAGCCACATAACTTGCCCTTGTTGAACGGCAGCCATAAGCACAAAATATTTTGCCATAAATCCTCCAGTCAAGGGAATACCAGCAAGAGAAAGCAGACAAATAGTTGCAAAAAAGGCTAAAGCTGGTTCTTTCCTTGCCAATCCATTGAAACCATCATAAGTATAGTCTTTTAGCTTTACCAATACTGCAAAAATTCCTACAGAGGCTACTGTGTAAGCTACGGCATAAATAATAATCCCTTGCCAAGCAATTGCATTTACACTCAGTACTGCAAAAAGCATAAACCCTGCTTGCGCAATAGAAGAATAGGCCAACATCCGTTTAACACTTTGCTGAAATACAGCCGTAAGATTACCGACCAATAAAGTAGCAGCAGTAACAATAGCCACAATAAGCATCCAATGACTGCTAAGGCTACCAAAAGAAGCATGAAACAAACGCAAAAATGCTACAAAGGCAGCTACCTTTCCTATGGTGCTCATATAGGCCATAAAAGGAGTTGGTGAGCCATCATACACATCAGGTGTCCACATGTGCATGGGTGCAGCAGAAACTTTAAAGCCTAAAGCTACTATTAGGAAAATGATTCCGGCTAAGGCCATAGGATTGAGCGCATCTGTTTGCAACATGCGCAAACCAATTGTGTCGAAAGTACCGGTAGCACCATAAAGCAAGGCAATTCCCATGAGTAATATACCTGTGGAAAAAGATCCCATTAGAAAATACTTCAAGGCAGCTTCACTACTTTTTAAATTGCGCTTATCGCTACCGGCTAAAATATATTGTGGAATAGAAAGAATTTCAATGCCAATAAAAAGAATGAGCAAATTGTTGTAACCGGACAATAAAAAGACTCCAACTAAAATGAAAGAAATCAAAGCAAAATATTCTCCTACATGGTTGCCAATTTTTGCAATCTCATTGCCCAAAAGCAACACAAACAGTAAGCTACATCCGGTCATTAGCATGTTAAACCAAAGACTAAAACCATCAAAGGACAACATACCATTGAAAAATGTTTGAGCACCAGAAGTATTTTGGGCAGCTGTTACAACCTCCCAAATATTAATGCCAAACAATGCGGCAAACAATATCGTAGCTGAGGCAACAATGGAAGATTTGTTTTTTACACTGATGCTTACAAACATCATCAGTACTCCTATCAACGTGGCAGCAATAATTGCTTTCATCTGAAATTATAAGTTGTTTTTTAGCACACAGACGGTTTAAAAAAGCTACAAACCTTGTTTCTGCCTTGAGCAAGGCATCCATTTTAGTTTGATATCAGCTATCCTATCCGTTCATTGAAAGTTCAAAAAATCTAAAATATTCTTTACACAATTATGGAAACATCAACTGGGCAACATTTCCGGTCAAATCAAGCAATGGCTTTGGGTAAACGCCTAAAAATATTACTAAGGCAACAATAAAGGCCAAAGCAGCACTTTCACCCAAGCTCATGTCTTTTGCAACCACCATGGGTGCTAAGCTTCCAAATGCAGTTTTTTGAACCATTTTAAGGGTATATGCTGCACCTAAAATCACACCTAATCCTGCAATAACCATGAATGTGATGTGGTATGGCGATGCACTTTGGAAAATGCCATGAAACATCATGAATTCGCCAACAAAACCATTGGTTAATGGTAGTGCAATATTGGCATAAGCAAGAATCACCAATGCTATAGCCATGTGTGGTGCGCCGGTTGCCATTCCACCTAACCTTGTCATGTCGCGCGATCCCCAACGGTTTTCTATCATTTGCACAATAAGCCACATGCCTGTAATATTGATTCCGTGATTAAACATTTGCACCATTAAGCCATGAATGCCGGGTTGTGTTTTGGCAAAAGCAGCTGCACACATCAAGCCCATATGTGCAAGTGAAGAATAAGCAACTAATCGTTTTAAATCGGTCTGAGATAAAGCTAAAAATGATCCGTAAACTATGCCAATAATAGACAAGATGATTACCGTATTTGACCAAAAAGCAACGCCATCCGGCAAAGCTGGAAAAAGCCAGCGAATAACGGCATATAACCCCATCTTTACCATTAATGCACTTAAAATGATGGTAACAGGAGTTGAAGCTTGTTCGTAAGTATCGGGCTGCCATGTATGGAAAGGAAACAAAGGCATTTTGATGGCAAAGGCACCAAAAAACAACCAGAACAACCAAGTCTGGTTTTGAGGCGAAAGGGCGGCTCCTGCTCGAGTAATATTTGCCCAAGAATAAGCATCGGCACCGGGGTTGAGCATAGCCAAATATATGATGGCAGCAAGCATCATTAGGCTACCTACAAAAGTGTAAACAAAGAATTTAAATGTTACGGCAATTCTTCGTTCACCACCCCAACGCGAGCACAAGAAATACACAGGAATAATAGCAAGCTCCCAAAAGAAATAAAATAGGAGTACATCTGAGGCAAGAAACACACCTGTTATGCCCGCTTGCGACAACAGCATTAGCCCCCAAAAGCTTGTTGGACGCTCTATTTCATTGTCCCAATTTGCCAACACAACAACGGTCATCACTATAGCAGTGAGCAAACACAACATAGCAGACATACCATCGGCAAGCAAACTAAACTGTGTTCCTAATTGCGGAATCCACGGCATAGAAAACGTTAGTGGTGTGTGTGCTGCCTGTGCTGACAAATAACCTGAAATGACTAAAGAGGCAAGCGAGCCCAATAAGGCCATCGCTTTTGCACTGCTTTTGGCAAGGAAAGCAACAATACCAAAAAGCAGCGGTATAAAAATCAAAGAAGATAACATCATAACTGCTGCGCAAAAGTAAGTAGTAGCAACTATAAACGAAAGAATTTTGGTCACCAAGTATATATTGACATTCTACCTATGGATCATAGAAAAAGGTTGCTCTCAATTTTAATTGAGATACCTAATAATATCGCCTACTAATAAAGTATTTTTGAGCATATCTTACCTTACAATAGGATGAATCTTTTTGTAGGTATGTTTACAGTATATATGCATAACGCATATGAGCTGTCTATGCCCCAGATCTATTATATTTCCTAAGTTCCCGTAGCCTCCTTAAAAAAGGAGTTTAAATTGCAGCTGCATTACACGTGTTTAAGCATTGTTAGTTAACGGGTGCTTCATCTTATTCTCGTTTTAAATCCTCATTCAACACTACGCTAATTTGCAACTTTATTATTTGAATTTTGTTTGTTAGCTTTACTCAGCTTTGTTTTCATCTTTAAACAACAAAGAAAATGAAAAGAATAACTTTATTAATACTGATAGCAGCCGCTTGTATTTATGAAAGCAAAGCCCAATCGGGAAAGGTTATGGCAATAAATAAAACCGATTGTGAAGCTGTTGTTACAGCCTACTGTTTTGACTTGTGCAGCCTGGGTTTTATATATGGTCCGTATGTTTTAGCTCCAAGCGGTGGAAATCAAACCATTCCTGACTGCCCCCTGAGTAGTGCAATCTCTACGATATTCAAAGCATGTTGGAAAAATCTCAACTGTGCTAATGTTTGTGTATATGTTATGGGGCCAGGTAATGGCTCTACTTGCGGACTTACTATTGGTAGTATATTAAATACTTGTGGAGATTGTAAGACTGCAAAAGTATCTTATTCTGGCGGTAAGCTTTTAATTCAGTAAAATATTAAACCTATCATGAATGCATGTTTTTCCAAACAACGATTCGTTTTTTTATATGCTTGTATTCTTAGTGTATTGTATAATTTTATATTGACAAAAATTAATCTCTTTTTCAGATGAAACACCTTTATTTATTTCGTATCATCATAAGTATATTCATTTTACTTCACTCTATCACTTTATCAGCACAAACTTCTACTAAATATTGGGCAAAAAGAATATTCGAAACCATGTCCATTTATAACAATGCCGGTTATATCCAAAGCCTGACTACGGATAAGCATGGAAATAGTTATGCCATTATCAGTAGAAACAGCAATGCCGGCATCATGGATATAGATGGCCACGGCAATGCCGACATATATGCCAGGTACGTATTAGTAAGTTGGGATTGCGATGGTGGTTTCCGATGGATGAAAAAATTTAGCAGCACTAGTACCCAGATTTGTAATAGCCCCTTGGACTTGGCAACAGATTCAATGGAGGGAGTTTATATCATAGGTCAAACAACTGCACTTACGGCTAACGATACAGGAAAGATATATTGGGATACGGACACAACCATCAATATCTCAAACGGTAACAAGATACTATACTTAATGAAATACAACAGCTTAGGACAAATGCAATGGGTTAAATCAACTACGATTCCATTTCAAAATAATAGTAAATTATATAATTTATCAGTTAGCCCAACCGGTGATATATATTGGTTTGGATTGCTGGATATGGGTGTGTATAACGGCGGTGCTTTTAGCATCAATACCCGAAAATACTATGCTGTTCGCTACAATGCTGTGGGTAATTGGCAGGCTACTATTCCGCTTGGCATCAGCACTCCTGCTGCTGCCAATACAGGGTTTGGGGATATGGTTTGTCGGCAAGATCCTGTTTCTGGCAGGTTTTATATATCTACCAGCATTAGACAGTCAGACGGCTATGTCGCCATAGGAAATACGCTTCTTGTGTTGCCTATATCTGCCACCGGTGCTGTTGCAACTGTGGCAGCATTCAACTCACAAGGCTATGCGCTTTGGGTGCGGCAGGCAAACCCCAATCGCACCAGTTATGTGCGCAACCCTACAATAAGTAACAATGGCGGCATGATTTATCTGGCAATGATCAGCGATACCGGTACTGTCTTCTGCGGTTCAATTACTACTAATGTCTTAGGTTATCGCGAAGGGATTAATTTGATGGCCTTGGATACAGCAGGTAACATGGTTTGGTCAAGGTATGCAAAGAGCGGCTGGGAAGTTAACGGAACAAACTTAGGCCAGTCGAGTAATTTACTAATAATGACTGGTAATTATTCTGATACACTTGTTTGGGGAAACAAAACGCTGGGGAAACCAATGCCTGGGACAGCCAGAGGCTATATAGTACGGGTAGATGCTTTTACTGGGATTATTATAGATTTAGACACTTTAGCCTCTTCAACTACTAATTTCAACCCTCAAATAATTGCAATTGACAAAAATAAAAATCTTTTTTTAGGCGGCTTCTTCAATGGGTTTATGAGTTTTGGGGCAGATACCTTCTCCTCCTATCCAGCAGGGAATAATTATTACAGTACCTTTATTGCCAAATATAAGAATGCAAATTGTAACTGCAACCTGCCACAGCCTGCATTCACCTTTACGCCCGGGTCGCTCAACTCTTGCAAGTTTAATTATAGCGGTAGCACCCCATACGCATCCATCAGTTGGGATTTTGGCGATGGCAGCCCAATAGTTTCCGGTGGCAATCCACAACATATTTATGCTGCGTCCGGCACGTATCCGGTTTGTGTAACTGTAAAAAATGGATGTGGAGGCAACACCTTCTGTCAAAATGTTTCCGTAAACATTACAGGAGTAGAGGATATAAAACCATTGGCAGCGGATGCTATCTATCCCAATCCCGTAAAAGACAGGTTATATATTTCCAGTCATGGTAATGGCGAACGGTCTGTTACAGACCTTGTCGGCAGAATATTAATTTGGGAAAAGAACGATAAGGAATATATCAATGTTGAAGCTTTAAACCCTGGAGTTTATATTTTGAGGGTTTCCGGTAAGGTGTTTAAATTTGTTAAAGAATAAAGTTTAATCTATACAACAAATCACATATAGCCACATTTGCATATTTTATTTTCTATTTTTTAGAAAAGTGGTTGTTGAATTAAACATATTATGAAAAGGTATTTTATTTAAGCTGAATACTGGTCAAACATTATATATATTTTATGCTTTTTTGTCAGGAAGGGTTACATAATTATCAACGGGAAGCCGTCGAGCAATAGAGCGGGCTAGGGTCATTTCATCTGCATATTCTAATTCACCACCAAAAGAAATGCCTCGTGCAATGGTAGTTAGTTTAGCTTTGCTGTTTTGCACTTGACGAGCAATATAATAAACAGTGGTATCTCCTTCGATGGTAGGGCTTAATGCCATGATTAACTCTTCTGTTTGAGGGTTATCAGCCCTCACTACAAGGGATTCAATAGAAAGTTGTTCAGGGCCAATTCCATCTAATGGTGAAAGAATGCCACCCAGAATATGATATAGACCATTATATTGTTGTGTACTTTCAATAGCAATCACATCTCGTATATTTTCTACAACACAAATCTGGCTTCTATTGCGACCCGGATTGGCACATATACTGCAAATAGGGTTGTCAGAAACATTATGGCAAATGCTGCAATATTGAATTTCATGACACATTCGGCTGATAGCGGAAGTGAATTTATCAGCATCTTGCTTGTTTTGTTTCATCAAATGAAGCACCATTCGCAAGGCTGTCTTCTTTCCAATTCCCGGCAGCTTAGAAAATTGCTGTACGGCCTCTTCTATCAATTTCGATGAAAAAATCATACCTTAAGTTGTCGTGCTTCTGAAATGGAGTTTATTCTATTTGTGGGTTTCTTTTGAAGGAGATTGATTAACTGGGTCTAACATCTAAAACTTTTACTTGAAGTTTATGAATGCCATTGTATTCGCATTCCTCAATAGTGTAAACCATATCAAATGGCCTTCCCATACATACAATATCTACTTTGTTGCCTAACCAAAAACCAATACCATCAATTGCTTGACCCCCATGCTGGTGTACTACAAATTTTAAGTGTTGATCTTTTACGACTTTAGATAATCCTCTATAATCATATACATTTTTACTTAAAAATACCGGACGTAGGTTGGTTGGTCCAAATGGCTCAAATTGTTGAATTATATTAAAGAAAGGGTATTTAATGTCAGCAATTTTAATTTCAGCATCTATCACAATTTCAGGAATTAACAATTCAGGTGGAATGCTATTGGAAACGACCTCTTCAAACCTATCTGAAAATTCTTTTACTCGTGCAGGATGAAGGGTCATGCCTGCTGCGTAAAAATGTCCGCCATAGTTTTCAAGCAAGTCCCGACATTCATGTAATGCTTCATAAATATTGAAGCCTGATACCGAGCGTGCAGAACCCGATACTTTATCATTTGATTTGGTTAAGATGATGGTGGGGCGATAGTAGTGATCAATCAAACGAGAAGCTACTATGCCTACAACTCCTTTGTGCCAAGTTTCTTTGTAAAGAACCGTAGATTTTCTTCTCACCATGATTGCATCTTGCTGAATTAGGGTGAGCGCTTCTTCCGTAATGTTTTTATCTACTTCTTTTCTTTCTATATTATCTGATTGAAGTTGTGCTGCAAGTTCTTGTAATCGCGACTCATCTGTTTCAATAAAAAGCTCCACTGCTTTTCGGGCATCGTCCATTCTGCCGGCAGCATTCACTCTTGGTCCTATCACAAACACGACATCAGAAATGCACATATTTCGATTGATGCCGGCCAGTTCTTTGAGAACCTTTATTGAATGACAGGGGTTTTCATTTACTTTTTTTATACCATAAAAAGCAAGAATTCTATTTTCTCCATCAATAGGTACAATATCTGCTGCTATGCTAGTTGCTACTAAGTCTAAATATTGTGTGGTTGCTTCCTCTTCTAATTTCCAATGTTTGGCTAAGGCACAAATAAGCTTATAACCGATTCCGCAACCGCTTAATTCTTTATAGGGATAAGGACAATCTGTTTGTTTGGGGTTAAGAATGGCAAAGGCCGGCGGTAAAATACTGTCGGGCATGTGGTGGTCACATACGATTACATCAATTCCTAACGACTGTGCATAGTTAATCAGTTCAACAGATTTAATCCCACAGTCTAAGGCTATCATCAATGTGAAACCATTGGCATGTGCATGGTCAATCCCTTGTTTGGAAATACCGTAACCTTCTTTGTAGCGGTGAGGTACATAAAAAGAAAGCTCTCCATTATAATGCGCACGTAGAAAGCTAAATATGACGGCTACTGAAGTGGTACCATCTACATCATAGTCGCCATAAATCATGATTCGCTCGTGCCACCCAATAGCATCCGAAATTCGCTCCACTGCTTGCTTCATGCCTTTCATTAAAAAGGGATCATGCAATTCACTTAACTGTGGTCGAAAAAAGAGTTTTGCCGTATCATAATTTGTTACACCCCTTACCGCAAGCAGCCTGCATAAAGCCGGATGAATGCGAAGATCATCGCATAACTGCAATACATGTTTTTCATTTGCCGATTTTAATGTCCATCGTTTAGTTACCATCTTCAAAATCCAATTGCTGCACAGTCGAGTGGTATTGTTTCACCCAATGGGCTATTTTCTCCTCCGTACTTTCTTCCTTCATAATTTTTTCTAAAAGCTCGTCTTGGGCACGAATGCAACCTAATGCTGTGCGATAGGGTATGTGGCTAAACGAAACCATTTCATAGACTGAGATAAACTGATCGGGATATTTTTTCCCTAATTCTTTTTCTATTTTCTTTCTTTCCAAAAACGAGGGATCTGCTACTTTGTCCCGCATCTCCACAAAGTTAAGCAGTGCTAAGGAAGCAACCGCATCTCCATTAGGTTTGCGTTTTCTGTCATAGTCGCTTAAGATTTTTGCCCAATCATCTCCATGCTTTTCCATTAAAACAGAGAGAACAGTACAATCTTCAAAACCAGCATTCATTCCTTGACCATAAAATGGAACAATTGCATGGGCAGCATCGCCTATAAGGGCACTCTTATCTTGAAAATGCCAAGGTTTTATGTGTGTCGTGATGAGTGATGATGTTGGGTTTTGAAAAAAGTCTTCCAGTAGTGTTGGCATCACATCTACGGCATCCGGAAAATGTGTTTCAAAAAAAGTAGTTACTGCCGCTTTAGTAGTAAGTTGTGCAAACGAAGTTTCTCCTTCAAATGGTAAGAACAAGGTACAGGTAAAAGTGCCGTCCGTATTGGGCAGTGCAATCAGCATGAAATTTTTTCGTGGCCAAATATGAAGCGCATTTTTTTCCATACGCATTGACCCATCAGCATTAGGCGGAATAGATAGTTCTTTATATCCATGAGCCAGATATTGCTGATCGGCATCTACCCTTTCCATCATAGTATAAGACGTGCGCAAAGCGGAAAATGCCCCATCTGCCCCCAATAATAAATCAGCAATTAATTCCTTCGTTTCACCATTAGGCAACTCAAAATGAATTTCGTTTTTTACAACTTGAACCGATGTACATCTATGCTCAAAATGAATTTTCACACCTTCTTTTTCGGCTAGTGTCATCAACTTTTTATTCAGTTCTCCGCGACTGACTGAATAGATGGCTTCATTATTTTTTCCATAAGGTTGAAATGCCGAAGTTCCATCAGGCTGGTGCAAGTATCGTCCATACATGGGTATTGCTAATGCTTCCATTTCGGGTCTTAGTCCTGCCAAATCAAGTGCTTTCCAACCTCTTGCACTCATAGCCAAGTTAATAGAACGCCCGGCAGAAATGGTAGCACTACGCATATCAGGGCGACGTTCATAAATAGAAACACGATATCCTTTCTTAGATAAAATGACTGACATGAGCGATCCTACCAGACCGGCTCCTAATATGGTAATGGAACGAGCCATAAAGCCTTATCTTTTTTTGTTTCGGCAAAGTAAGGCTAAATTTAATTAGCTGAACGGCGAATCATGGGGCGATAAGGGCGACGACCGGTTCTATATATCGTTACGCTTTCTTTTATATAGGAATAGAACGTGTATTCATTCATGCTGCGCAATTGTTCATAGCTGGGGCGATATATTTTCAAATAGCGTTGTAAACTGTCTCCTTTCAATCCGGTCAGGTTGCTAACTACGCGGTCGCTAAATGTATAATCCACGTATTTCTGTTGTTCCCAATAATTATACTCTTTTTGGAAAGCCCAGATTTGACGATTGGCTTTGCTCAAGGCACTAAACGGATGCCTAATGACATCCAGTCCTTCCAACCTTGGAAAATCAAGTGCTGTTTTATAAAGTTCATGATATTGCAAACTATCTCTTTTCCAATCGTGTCCCTTTGCTTGCAGTTGGTATTCCGGTAATTCCGTAGGTCCATCTTGCATCAACACACGAAAAAAAGGCGGTAAGGAACCCTCAGGAATGCGTATTCGCAAGGTTTTATAGCCCATTCGGCGAAACTCTAACAGCTGGCCACCTTCGGCAACAATTGAAAAATTACCATTTAGATCGCTTAGAGTTGCAGCATTGGTATGAATGTTTACAATGCTTACATTGGACAAAAGCTGTAGGGTATGCGCATCAGCAATATTGCCTGAAATGTTTGCTGCTTTGCCTACAAAACCAAGTAACAAAAAGAAAACAACGAATTGAATACGCATTGTCATGAAGGGCAATAAAATTAAGTTCCTCTTCCCGTTGCTTTTGTTAAAATGGAAAACTGCTTTTGAAAATGGTGCAATTTCACTGTAAATGATGCTTATGTGAATAAAGATCATAACCTTAAAAATAGACTAAAAAAAGCCACCCTAATTATCAGGGTGGCTTTTAAAAACACAATAACCACTATACAGTAAATCAATATTGATCCACCAAATACTTAATTACATCTGTTGTGGTAACAATACCCATAAGTTTCCCATTTTCGACTACCGGGAGTGAATGAAAATCTTCTTCAGCAAATATTTCTGCTACATCTTTGATCGTATCTTCCGGTGAAACATGCTTCACATTTTTTGTCATTACTTGAGGCACAGTCAGCATTTGTAAAATGGCTTCATCTGCTCCTTCTTGGTTGTCAAACAACCTTCCGAATGTAAGCCTATTAATATCAGAACTGCTGATAATGCCCCTTATTTCATTTCCACTAACTACCGGTAAATGACGAATCTTATGCTTTCGAATAATGTTTACCGCATCGGCTAAGGAATCACTTTCGCGAATCGTGTATGGGTTGCCGGTCATAATGCGACTAATTGGTTCTCTCTTTTTCATATTGGTTTTCTTTTTGGGTACTATTCAAAGTACGCACCATTTATTAGTATAAAACATGAGCCTTCTCATAAGCTATACTGATTGATTTCATCACATCTCAACAGACTTACCGAATCATTGAGAACTAAAGTGATAGTACCTATAAATATTCTTCTATTTTTGCCGCTCAATTTTTCTGTATGCAATTTGATAGGAGTGGCATTGCCAATGAGCGACTTATTAAACTTTATACTGAGCTGGTTCGTCCCCGCCTTATTGAAGAGAAAATGTTGATCCTGCTTCGTCAGGGAAAAATAAGTAAATGGTTTAGTGGTATAGGTCAAGAAGCTATTTCAGTAGGCGCAACACTTGCTTTGGATGCGGATGAATATATAATGCCGCTTCACAGGAACTTGGGCGTTTTCACCGCCCGTCAAATGCCCTTCGATAAATTATTTCTTCAGTGGCAAGGGCGAAAAGATGGGTTTTCTAAAGGCAGAGAACGTTCTTTTCATTTTGGAGCAACTGAATACCATATATGTGGCATGATTTCCCACTTAGGGCCACAACTTGCCATTGCCGATGGTATTGCTTTGGCTCATAAACTACGACAGGAAAACAAAGTGTCCCTTACTTTTTCAGGCGATGGCGGAACCAGTGAAGGAGACTTTCATGAAGCCTTAAACGTGGCTGCCGTTTGGAAATTACCCGTTATCTTCTTGATTGAAAACAATGGGTATGGATTAAGTACTCCGGTCAACGAACAGTTTGCTTGTGCACAATTGGCAGATCGGGCTGCGGGATATGGAATGAAGGGAATAACTATTGATGGCAACAACATCTTAGAAGTTTACAAAACCATACTGGAAGCACGTAAATATTGCCTTACAGAGCAGAAACCAATTTTGATTGAGTGCATGACCTTTCGGATGCGCGGACATGAAGAAGCCAGTGGCGTTAAATATGTGCCTAAAGAGCTTTTTGAAGAATGGGGAAGAAAAGATCCGGTTGCCAATTTTGAAAGTTTTTTGTTGGATAAGGCTGTTTTATCGCAGTTTATCATCAAAGACATTCGCGAAAGCATTCAGAAGGAAATTGAAGAAGGGATTGCTGTAGGCTTTGGTGCTCAACCTATTGTGCCTGATACTAAAGAAGAGATATGTGATGTATATGCCGGCACTCATCATCATTTTGCACCCAAACAACCCGAACAAGCTACTGAAAAGAAATTTATTCAGGCCATCAGCGATGGTATGCGGCAAGCTATGGAAAGACACCCCAATCTGGTGCTTATGGGGCAAGACATTGCCGAATATGGTGGTGCTTTTAAAGTAACAGAAGGTTTTGTTCAGAAATTTGGCAAAGAAAGAGTTCGAAATACACCACTGTGCGAGAGTGCTATTGTAGGAACGGCTTTGGGGCTTTCTATTAAAGGCTTCAAAAGTATGATGGAAATGCAGTTTGCCGACTTTGTAACAGTTGGATTCAATCAAATTATCAATAACTTAGCCAAGATCCATTATCGTTGGGGACAAAATGCTGATGTGGTTGTTAGAATGCCTACCGGCGGCGGCGTAGGTGCCGGACCCTTTCATTCACAATGCAATGAAGCATGGTTTGTACATACCCCCGGACTAAAAGTAGTGTATCCATCAACCCCCGAAGATGCAAAAGGTTTGTTGATTGCCGCTTTTGAAGACCCTAATCCTATTGTTTTCTTCGAACACAAAGCCTTGTATCGTTCCATAAGTGGAATGGTGCCGGATGAATATTATACCATAGAAATTGGCAAGGCTCGAATAGCACAAAAAGGTGAAGACATCAGCATTATTACTTATGGTAGCGGGGTTCATTGGGCAATAAATTATGCAGCCAAACATCCGGAAATATCTTTCGACATTTTGGATTTGCGAACACTTTTGCCCCTCGATTATGAAGCCATTCGCGCTTCTGTGATGCGAACCGGAAAGGTTTTACTTCTACATGAAGACACCCTTACCGGAGGTATTGGTGGCGAATTATCTGCATGGATAGCTGAGCATTGTTTCGAATTTTTGGATGCACCTATTGTTCGATGTGCAAGTTTAGATACGCCCGTTCCTTTTGCCATAGAGCTAGAACAAAACTTTCTTGCAAAAAATCGGCTTCAAGATGCAGTAGATACGCTAATGCAATATTAATTTTGTGAGAAGCGGCCTGGCTGTCTTTGCTGCACCCTATCGAAAAAAACAATTCAATTTTCGAAAGTACTAAAACAATGTAATGCTCATGTCATCGCGTCTGCTTCTAATTGGGGTTTTCACCATCTTACTTTCTGCTTGCAGCAACGATTCTAAAAAATCAAATCGTCCTATTGTTTTGGGCGACTCAACTCAGATAGTTACCGAAACAGACAGCAAGTATCTGAGCGATTTTGTTGATGATATCAAACTTCAAACACCTCAGCCCGATACTGCTTCCCATATAGAATCCGATGCCCCAACTAAAGATTCAGAAAAAGCTGTCAACCCAGCCAAACCTGCAATGGGAAATGGTTTACAAATTCCATTTAAAGATGTCACTGTTTTTATAGCGAACATTCAAACCAAGACTTATAGAAACCAAGATTTACAAAAAGCAAATGGTGCCAGCTATCAATTATTATCGGGCGACTTGTCGGGAAACTCCCTACAATTGTCTGGTGCTTCTATTTCAAAAGTTTCTCAGAGATATACAACAATTGTAACCGCTACGACCGATTTTGGGAAATTACAGCTAACTGATTTAGGCACTACGACCGAATGGACACCCTTATCTGGAAATGGGAAATTATACCGTATAGTCGGATTAAATAACCTTGAAACAGAAGAGGCAAATACCGCAACCCTAAGAGCATCCATCATGAAAGCAGCTCGCAATAAAAGAGTTTCGCGTCAAATACTGCACAAATGGGAAGAAACAGCACGTCTGGTAAAAACAATAAAGGCTGCTCCGCTAAAAGTGTCACTTAGAAGCGTAATGTGGAAAATAGAAGGGAAAGATGCTTCCGGTAAGGCTTTTCAAAAACAAGTTCGCATTGACCTAAACCCATAAATCTGCTTAATCTATTGTTGCAATACACTTCAATTCAATAGCAATTGCTGAGGGGAGAGAATTGACACTTACCGTAGTTCTGCAAGGTTGA
The DNA here is from genome assembly GCA_018267875.1 of Bacteroidota bacterium. Lineage (GTDB taxonomy): Bacteria > Bacteroidota > Bacteroidia > Chitinophagales > Chitinophagaceae > JAFIGV01. The sequence continues at coordinate 100,610 of JAFDXP010000067.1, forward strand.
TTATCCTTAAAATACTCAGCATAAATCCGGTTGTAGGTATGAAAGTCCCGCTTCATGTCCACCAAAAAAACGGTTACATCCACAAGGTTGTTCCAGTTGCTGCCACTGGCTTCCAGCACGGTTTTTACGTTATTGAAAACACTATGACATTGTGCCTCAAAATCGAAAGAAAGAAACTGCCCGTGTTTATCAAGGGTCAATCCCGGGATCTCATCTGTTTGGGCATTTCTGGGGCCAATACCTGACAAAAAAAGCAAGTTGCCTACACGGCGAGCATGTGGATATAAACCCATTGGCTTTGGTGCTTTATCAGTAGATATTTTTTCGGACATAGATGCAGTTTTTCAAGCTAAATTAAGGGCAAAGATCAAATTTATTTGAAAACAAGGTTTTAGAAAAAATTTCAACCTTTTTCAAGTACTATAAAGAAAGTTTTCAGGTTCTGTTTGATAGATTTTCTACCTTGAATTACGCCTGACATATTGAGCAATCATATCCAAAGTGCCATTTGGGTAATTCATATTTTTTATCCGAAGCTCACCCCATTCTAAATTCTTATTTTTGTTCTCTTTCGTTAAAAAAATATTCTTTTGCGTTTAAAGTCGTTAGAAATAAAAGGGTTTAAGTCCTTTGCAGACAAAACCCATGTGTTGCTCGACCATCCGATTACAGGTATTGTTGGCCCAAATGGTTGCGGAAAGTCAAATATTGTAGATGCTATTCGTTGGGTCATTGGCGAACATAAAATAAAGGCACTACGATCAGACAATCTGGAAGATCTCATTTTCAACGGTTCTCGATCACGCTCTGGAAGCGGAATGGCCGAGGTTTCACTTACATTTGAAAACACCCGGAACTTGCTTCCCACCGAGTTTACAACTGTTACCATTACTCGAAAATTTTACAAGAACGGAGAAAGTGAATACAGACTAAATGACGTAACCTGCCGATTAAAAGACATTCACAATCTTTTTTTAGACACCGGAGTAAGCAATGATTCTTATGCCATCATTGAACTCGGAATGGTAGATGATATTATTAAAGATAAAGACGGCTCACGCCGCAGAATGTTAGAGCAGGCAGCCGGCATTTCTATCTATAAAACTCGAAAAAAAGAAGCCAAACAAAAGCTGGAAGCTACCGAACAAGATATTGCCCGTATTGAAGACATCTTGTTTGAAATTGGAAACAATGTTCGTACCCTTGAAAACCAAGCCAAAAAAGCAGAACGATACTTTCAAATAAAAGGAGAATATAAAGAAATCAGTGTTGAATTGGCAAAAGCCTCGCTGGAACAGTTTAACGACCAATATAAAGAACTCCATGACCGACACGAAACTGAAACAGACAAAAAAGCAGCTTTAGAAGCCTTAGTAGCTACTGAAGAAGCAAGTATAGAGCAACAAAAGGTGAAACTCATTCAAAAAGAACAAGAACTGAACGGGTTTCAGAAACAGTTTAATGAACTAATCAATCGAATTCGCCAATTAGAAGGAGAAAAAAAATTAGCAGCTCAACGCTTAGATCATCTAAAAGAAAGAGAACGAAGCCTCATAGAATTTTTATCAAGTGCAGATACACAACTCAAGCAAACAGAAGATTCAATTGGATTTGCTCAAAGTCAGATAGTTGCCGAAACAGAAAGTTTGGAAGAATTGCGCGACCAATTAGAAACCTTACGTAGCACTGTTGATGATAAGCGTGAGGAATTTGACACAAAGAAAAAAGCTGTAGAGTCACTTCGATTAAATTTCCAACAACATCAACGAAACCAATTTGATGCAGAAAAAAAAGTAGCCGTTGCCGATTCTTCCATCATGAATTTGCAAAGAAGCAAACAACAAATTCTGGAAGAAAAATCACAACGACATGCACAAATCGCACAACTAATTTCTGAAAAAAATGAAACACAACAGCAAGTAGAAGATAAACAAAATGCACTTGGAGAACTGATTTCAAAACATGAAGAAATGAAAGAAAACATTCTTCTGGCGCAAGAACAATTAGAATCTTATAGAGCCAAATCAGTTGATGAAAACAGAAAACTGGATGCCCGAAGAAATGAACACGACCTTTTAAAATCCTTAGTAGAAAGCTTAGAGGGCTATCCAGACAGCATTAAATTTTTGAAAAAAAGCAAAGAGTGGAATTACGCAGCTCCACTTTTGTCAGATGTTTTTGTTGTACAATCGCAATATCGAACAGCCTTAGAAAATGTGCTGGACAGTTATTTGAATTACTATCTCGTTTCTAATCTTAGTGAAGCTGTTCAGGCAATTCATTTATTAGATGCCAACAATAAGGGTAAAGCCAATTTTTTCTTGTTGGATCAATTGTCTGCAAGCGACCAGGAAAAACAACCCACTTGGCAACACGAAGGAATAAGACCCGCGTTGAGTGTCGTTTCCGTAGATGACCCCTATCGTGCCTTAGCAAGACATTTGCTGGGCAAAGTTTTTATTGCTGAAGAAGGCATAAACATCTCTGAGATAAACTTGCCCGAAGGGGTTGTTGTAGTGCATCAAAAAGGAGGCCTTGTGAGAGGACAATTTCTATTGAGCGGAGGTTCAGTGGGTGCTTTTGAAGGCAACAAAATAGGACGAGCTAAAAACTTAGAACGTTTGGCAGATGAAATAGCTTCTCTTACCCTTACTACAACCGAGCTAAAAAAATTTATTACAGATACACAAATTAAGATTACCGGATTTAATGCAGCTTTAAACGACCGCGCGATAGAACAAACAAAAGTGGAGCTAAACAAACTGCAAAACCACATCATCAACATCGCACATCGTATTGAGCATATAGAGCAACTGAATGAAAACGCCGACAAACGACAACTTGACCTTCAAGAACAACTCAATATAACGCAAGACAATATTGCTGATACACGTATTGCTCTGGAACAAATAAATGATACCCTTCAAGCTATTCAGGCAACTATTCAACAAGCAGAAATTGAGTTTCAAACAGTAGAACAAGCTTTTAATTTTGTCACCCAACAATATAATCAACAAAATCTTCAATATACCCGTCAACAAAGCAAAATAGAAGGATTAAAACAAGAACTGAACTTTCGCAACAACCAATTGATTGATCTACAAAAACAGATTGCAAGCAATAAAGAACAATTGCAGCAAACTACTGTGCAGCTGGCCGAAACTCAAGGAAGACTTCATGGTGGCGATAATGAATTGTATGAGCTGCTGGCCAAAAAAGAAAAAGATGAGCGTGAACTGAATGAAAAAGACAGAGTGTATTATGAAACTCGAAACACGATTGCCACACAAGAAGGACAACTGAACCAAAAACGCCGAGAAAAAGATCAAGCTGAGATATTATTGAATGGAATCAAAGACAAGCTGAATGAAATGAAACTGCGCTTATCAGGCTTGAAAGAACGATTACATGTTGAGTTTCGAGTGAACTTGGATGAAATTTTAGATGAAGATAGAAAAAACAACCTTTCCGTTGACGAATTGACAGCAGAAAGTGAACGTATGAAAAAGCGGCTCGAAAACATGGGCGAAGTAAACCCCACAGCTATTGAGGCTTATACCGAAATGAAAGCCCGACAAGATTTTATTGTAGAACAAAAAACCGATTTGGTAAAGGCAAAAGAAAGCCTTCTTGCTACAATAGATGAAGTAGAAAATACTGCCAATTCAAAATTTAAAGAAACCTTTGATCGGATAAGAGAAAATTTCAACCAGGTATTCAAAGCCTTGTTTACTGAAGAAGATACTTGTGATTTACGCCTGACAGACCCGGACAATGTAGCCGAAAGCGGCATCGAAATATATGCTCAACCAAAAGGAAAACGCCCAAGTACATTGACACAACTTTCTGGTGGCGAAAAAACCTTGACTTCAACCGCATTTTTGTTTGCAATCTACCTCATCAAGCCTGCTCCATTTTGTATTTTAGATGAAGTAGATGCTCCATTAGATGATGCCAATGTGGGGAAGTTTACCAATATGATTCGAAAATTTTCGGATAATTCGCAATTTATTATCGTTACACATAACAAGCAAACAATGGCATCTGTGGATGTAATTTATGGCGTAACCATGCAAGAAGCGGGCGTGAGTAAGTTAGTACCCGTTGATTTTAGAAGCTTAAATTAAGAAAATCAGCTCGGCAACTTTGAAATAATACTATAAAAACTATTGCTATACACTTCAACATTCTGCTAATCTTAATCAGACGATCGAAAATGACATAAACCCAATTTTATGTATCGAGATGTGGGGTATCATTTTGACAGTATGGTTTTTTGTTTCAATACAGAAACAACGCCTTTGCTATTTCGGCAAAAGGAAATGAAAAAGCCTCGCTCAATTAGCGAGGCCTTCTGACGATTATTCCATCTAATCGTTAACCGGCTACATTTTCCATTACTTTCGGTGCAGCACTTAATATTTCATTGTTAGCTTGATCAGCATATTTGGCAAAATTCTTCACAAATAGTCCGGCCAGTTCGTTTGCTTTCTTATCATACACTTCTTTATCGGTCCATGTATCTCGAGGATTTAGAATTTCAGCAGGTACATTAGGACAAGATTGTGGAACCAAAACAGCAAACACAGGATGAGCATTGTAAGTAACATCATTCAATTCGCCATTCATAGCTGCTGTTATCATGGCTCGAGTGTATTTCAAACTCATTCGGCTTCCGGTTCCATAAGCTCCACCACTCCATCCGGTGTTGATCAACCAAACATTTACATCGTTATGCTCTTCTAATTTTTTGCCTAATAATTCGGCATATTTCGTAGGGTGTAAAGGCAAGAAAACTCTACCAAAACAAGCAGAGAAAGTAGTTTGTGGTTCTGTTACACCTACTTCCGTACCGGCAACTTTTGCTGTGTAACCGGAAATGAAATGGTACATTGCTTGCGCCTTTGTCAACTTGCTGATTGGTGGTAGAATACCAAAAGCATCGCATGTAAGGAAGAAGATATTCTTAGGATCGCCACCATAAGAAGGCTCTTTGGCGTTTGGTATATGGTAAATAGGATATGCAGCACGAGTGTTTTCAGTAATAGTGGCATCCGTATAATCTACAGACTTAGTACCCGGCTTAAATTTAATGTTCTCAAGCATTGCATTGGGCTTGATAGCTGCAAAAATCTGTGGTTCTTTTTCTTCAGAAAGATCTATCACTTTTGCATAGCAACCTCCTTCAAAATTAAATACAGAACCATCAGCCCATCCATGTTCGTCATCGCCAATTAAAGCACGATTCGGATCTGCAGAAAGAGTTGTTTTTCCAGTACCAGACAAGCCAAAGAATAGTGCTACATCGCCATTTTTACCTTCGTTTGCCGAGCAGTGCATACTCAACACTTTGTGGTCATGCGGCAATACAAAATTGAGAACACCAAAAATGCCCTTTTTCATTTCACCCGTATAAGCACTTCCGCCAATAAGAATGATCTTTTTAGTGAAATTTACAGCCGTGAAATTTCCTTTCCCTTCTGCACGAGTACCCCATTTGCCTAGCGTAGCAATAAATCCGGGAGCCTGAAGAATGAGCCAATCAGGATTTTGATTTTCTACTTCTTGTGCAGTTGGTCGTAAAAACAAATCATGGCAAAAAAGATTTGCCCAAGGCTCTTCGTTTACTACGCGTACATTGAGGCGAAATTTAGGATCTGCACAAGCATATGCATCACGAACCCACACTTCCTTACCATTCAAATATGTGCAAACTTCCTTGTACAGTCCGTCAAAATCTTCAGAAGACATAGGAAAGTTTGGCTCACCCCAGCTAACACTATTTTCAGTGATAGTATCCTTAACGGTAAACTTATCCTTTGGTGAACGACCGGTAAATTTGCCCGTATTCACACAAAGAGCACCGGAATCATTTAATTCTCCCTGTCCTAATTCCAGTGTCTTTTTAACCAGATCTTCAGGTGACAAATTCCAATGTGCAATTCCCACATTTAGCCCAATATCTGATAGTTTGGCTATTGGGTTTTTCTTACCAAATTCCTGCATAAAAGAGTTATTTTAATTGTCAAAATTTGAGGCGGCAAAAATACAAATTAAATAGAGATCGCCTCGATTAAAATTAATTTTACATTACCTTTTTGAAATAAATTGGAGCGTTAGAGTAAATATTACTTTGAATAAAGAATTTACCCTTTGGTGAAAACTGCTAATTTATTCTACAATTGACAATTATTCAGGTTATTTTTCAAATTCTAATAATTACAGTTTTTATCTTGCAATTCAATTTTTTGACCAATCCTTATAAAGTTTTTAGTTTTATCTTACGCTAATTATGAAGCCATTTTATTTCGTTCTTCTTATCTTCCTTCCCTTCTTTTCGTTTGCGCAAAGTCCATTGAAAAAGATGGACTTGGAAGAATTTAGAAATAGATTAGTTGGAAATTTTGACAACCAAGAACAAGCAATTTTAAACAAAGAATTTCCATCTATTTCTCTTCACATTCGTGCGGTTTCTCTGAAAGGCAAAAAGCATGATGATGGCAATTGGTTGTATGCTGAATTTTCAGAAACAACTAAATCCGACGAACCATTTCGACAAAGAATATATCATCTTCAAAAAAAAGACCAAAGCACCTTGGTTTTAGAAGTATATGAATTACCCGATGCAAACCGATTTGCTGGAGCATGGAGCGAACCCGAAAAACTAAAAAAATTCCCTTACGATTCTTTGATTGCACGCACGGGCTGCTTTATCTTTATTCAGAAAGACATTGATGGTAATTTTAATGGCAAAACAGTGGGCAATGGCTGCGAAAGTAAAATTGGTGATGCAACTTATTCTACTCTTGAAATTTCCTGTTATTCAACTCTACAAACTTATTGGTCGCGTGGTTACAACAAGTATGAAAAACAAGTTTGGGGACCTGAAAAATACGGTTACCGCTTTAGAAAATGGACAACTCCCAATAGGAACGAAGCGGAGTAAAAATTCCTTTTTCTTGGACTCATTTTTCTTGCACGATTTTGTTCTACGAAAAATGTGCATGAAATATCTTTGTCTTTCTGTCTGTTGACAAACAGTTTTTACAACCTGCTCCAGCTTAAATTAAGCTAATTTGCGCACCTGACAAACCTTTCAGATGCACTACGTTTCAACAGAAAAAATCAGTAAGAATTACGGTGTTAAACCGCTTTTTGACCATATTTCATTTCACATTAATGAAGGTGACAAAATAGCTCTTGTAGCCAAGAACGGTAGTGGAAAATCAACCTTGTTAAAAATTCTTTCAGGAGCGGAAACACCCGACAGTGGCAAGGTTTGGATTCACAAAGATGTAACGGTTGCATTGTTTGAGCAAGAACCAAAGTTCAACGAAGCGCGCACCGTTCTCGATAATATTTTTCACCATAATCATCCGGTAATCAATGCAATTAAGCATTTTGAATCCGTAAGCGAAACAGAAGATGCAGAAGCCTTAGGTAAGGCTATAGTTCTCATGGACGAATTGAACGCTTGGGATTTTGATGCTAAAGTGAAACAAATCCTCGGCAAACTAAACATTCATCATCTATACCAACCCATTGCTACCCTTTCTGGAGGGCAAAGAAAACGAGTAGCCTTAGCGCAAACTCTTATTGACATTGGTTTTGAGCATAAACATGTGCTGCTTATTATGGACGAACCTACTAACCATCTCGACGTGGAAATGGTAGAATGGTTAGAGCATTATCTGAATCAGGAAAAAGTAACACTACTGATGGTTACACACGACAGATACTTTTTAGATGCCGTGTGTGAAGAAATTTGGGAGCTTGATGGCAACAATCTTTATACCTACAAAGGAGATTATGAAAATTACCTTGAAAAAAAGGCAGCACGAATAGAAAGCCAACAAGCAACCATTGATAAAGCCCGAAATGAATATAGAAAAGAGCTGGAATGGATGCGTAAACAACCCAAAGCACGCACGACAAAAGCACGTAGTCGGGAAGACAATTTTTACAAAGTAGAAGCGGTAGCCAAACAACGAATAGTAGATAACCAAGTGTCCCTTCAAATGAAAATGAACAGATTGGGTGGAAAGATTGCTGAGTTGAAAAAAGTGTATAAAAGCTATGGCGATAAAGTGATTTTAAAAGGCTTTGATTATACTTTTAAAAAGGGAGAACGAATTGGCATTGTAGGAAAGAATGGTGCCGGTAAATCAACATTTTTAGAACTTTTACAAGGGCATATTTCTGCCGATAGCGGCAAAATAAATATTGGAGATACAGTTGTGTTTGGCAACTTTTCACAACAAGGTTTGGACATCAAAGAGGACATGCGTGTGATTGAATTTGTTAAAACAATTGCCGAAAGCTTTCCGCTTGCAAGCGGTGGAAGTCTAAGCGCAGCTCAATTCTTACAACTATTTCTGTTTTCGCCCGAGCAACAATATACCTATCTCAGCAAGCTGAGTGGCGGTGAAAAAAAACGATTACAATTGCTCACCATTTTGTTCAAAAACCCAAATTTTCTTATTCTGGACGAACCTACCAATGATCTTGATTTACCTACCCTTTCTGTGTTAGAAAATTTTTTGAGCGAGTATCAAGGTTGTATGCTAATCGTGTCGCATGATCGCTATTTTATGGATCGTTTGGTTGATCACCTTTTTGTGTTTGAAGGCCACGGTGAAGTGCGCGATTTTCCCGGAAACTATTCGGAATATAGATTGCTGCAAAAGATAGAGCCCAATAAAAATGAACATACCGTAGAGAAAAAAACTTCTTCTTATGAAAGTGCACCAGCAAAAGCCAAAAAACTGAGTTACAAAGAGCAAAGAGAATTTGAGCAATTAGAAAAGGAAATACCCGCTTTAGAACACGAAAAGCAACAACTTTCTGAAGATATGAGCCTACCTAATCTAACTTATGAGGCTTTACAAAAAACAAGTTCACGCATCGTAGAGATTACAAACTTGCTGGAAGAAAAAGAAATGCGCTGGTTGGAGTTAAGTGAATAACAAATAACTTCATCATGCATTTTGTGCCTAAAGGATTGTCACTCCTTAGTAATGAATGCCTTCTGTTCTCACTATCTTTAAAATGAAAATTGTGTTTTAGTAACTATATTTTTACAGGTTGACTATTATATATATTTCTGTTTAAAAAAACGTTGTCCAGATTTGCTAATCCGATTTTAAAAGTCTTTGTAGTGTGCAGTATGCTCATTTTTGTTTTATTGGTATCCATATTTCTTCTTCCGATGTCGGGTCGTTGTTTTTGTATTGACCTCCCAGCACTTCAAAATGCGGTCTGTCGTCCAAAACGTAGTCCGAACTTGGCAACCACATTCTCAAAATGTATTGAAAAATTGAGTTGTCTGTGTTTAAACCTTTGTAGTCAAAAACTGCATAAAGTCCACTTGGTAGAATAAAAGTTTCCATTCCGGTTGGTACATTATCAAAGTCTGATACTTCAACAGTTGCCCACTTTTCAAATTCGTTTGTTGGCTTGAAGTCTGCAAAATGTGTCGGTTTGTATATAGCCATTGAAATTAAATCGCCTGTCAAGTGGTTGGCGATTTCTTTTCTTTTTGGTGAAAAACTTTGCCAGAGTTCGCCTACTTTGTAGTTTGTGAAACTCATTGTTAATCGCTTTCCTACTAATTTCTTTTCGTTTGTTGTTTCAATTCTTGGTGTCATTTTTCTATATCAATATCATATTTGTCTAATAACCCAGATACACTTATGACTGAAAATTTCGCTTTCTTAATTCGGTTAATTTCTGGGTCTATTGAATAATTGTAAGAAGTTCGAAAGTCCGCTTTTTCAAGTATTGTGTGATCAAAAATGGCTTGTGTCAAATTGCAGTTGTCAAACACCGCACTTGTCAAGTCGGTTTCAGCAAAGTCTGTTTCTTGTAACTGTGAATTTTTGAAAACTGTCTTTTTGATTTTCGCCTTGTAAAACGAAGAATGATTGAGTTGGCAACCGTCAAACGAAAAAGAAAGTCCAAACTCGTTACAAGTATCAAACCGAAGTCCCAACATTTTGCAGTCTTTGAACTCTACATCTCGAAACGCTGTCTTGTTGAGCTTTGCCAAACTGAAATTACAGCCGTTGAATGTACAGTCAATAAACTTAAATTCTGAAAGGTCGCTGTCGGCAAAGTTGCAAGCGTTGAAAATGCAATTTTCATATTCGCCTTTTGTTGGCAAATTATGTTTGTCAAATACTGTGTCTTGAATAAATGGTTCTATCATTTGTCTGTAATATCACTTTGGAACGGTGTAATATGTCTTTGGTTTGGCTTGCTATTGTATGATTTTTTTTGGTTTGTATTTTCAATTCAAATTTTGCAGTAGGATTATCTAGTAAGACTTAATGGCAGTTTGGCATTTTCTATAAAAGAGAAGAGGCTGTCATACCATTGCCTTCTTTTTAAGGGTACAGACATTTTTAGTACGCCATCTTCTATCCACGATCCTACTGCAAAGCAGTTGAATCTTAATGTCGCAAGTGTAGGACTGGGCTGCGTGTGAAGGGTTACTAGACGGAATGAGCGCATTAAATTACAGGCTCTCATTACAAACCTCAA
>JAFDXP010000068.1 GCA_018267875.1 Bacteroidota bacterium
AAGCAAAGGTTTATTTGTATTTTTGGAACGCCTGAATAGTGCCATATTTGAAAAAAGTTTAGATATTTTTCAAAGTAAAGCATTCTCAGGCACTTTTTTTATTGAAAGTTTCGGATTGTTGTGAATGCCCTTCAAATGTTTTGAACTCAATATTTAATATTGCTAAAATCAGCAAGGCCATACCAAACCCTAAAAGGAGAAGTGCAGATGCTTTTTGTAAATACATAATTCTTCTTAGCGTAAGTTTTCGCCGGATGCTATCTGCCAAAAGCACTTTTAGCATATCAATACCCAAAACCAAGGTCAGGCAAGTGCCAAAAAAAGTAAAACGATACCAACCTGTTTGTGCGGCTAAGCCGGTCGCTGCAGCTATCCATTGTAAAATCAAAGCAGGGTTTAACGTGTTTATTAAAAAACCACTAAGCCAAATTCTGAAGTATAAAGCAGTGTTTGCAGAAACAAGAACAGATGATGGGCGAACTGGTTTATACTTTTTAAAAAAACCGAAGATGCCAATTGTAATTAAAACAACAGCAGCTCCATAGGTCAACGTGCGTGCAAACTGGTGTAGCCAATGCAGCCAAGGAGTAGCCACATTAGCGATTGTAACAAAAATGATATCACTCAAGGACACACCTAATACAAAAGCCAATCCAGCTTTATAGCTATGATTTAGACTATATCGAAGTACGGCAAACAAAGTTGGCCCTACTGAGATTGCCATAAACAACCCCAGCAATAAACCGCCGAATACTGCACTGGTAAGATGCATGGTGGAAAGATAGAAAGATTAACGAGAGAATTGATTAATCAAACTGCCTTAATAAATATAAACCTCGTTTATCAAACTTGCAAACATAAAGCCCAACAAGGTTTTTGGCTATAAAACTCTAATAAAAAAACTTTGTGAAATTTAAACATTCTGAAGCAAAACAGTCAATTGTCGAACCTCTTTACTAATTGGAATAATTTCAACTTGTATGTATGGACGGGGCATCAACTCAAGTACATTTTCAGCCCATTCAACAAAACAAATTGCTTGCTGATTATCAAGCGTATCTTCAATGCCGGCATTGATTGCCTCTTCGGCATCACGAATACGATACCAATCCATGTGATAAATGGTTTTCACTAATCCATCTTGTTCAAAACCATATTCATTGATCAAAGCAAAAGTTGGACTGCTAACATGATCTACTACTTTCAGATAATGACAGAGAGCCTGAATAAAGGTGGTTTTTCCGGCTCCCATATTTCCGCTAAACGCAAAAACACGATATTGATACACACATTGCCAAAACTGATGCACGGCATTTTCTATTGTGGCTAAAGAGTAGGAAATTTGTAACAAAGTATTCGCCATCTGCGCGAAAATAAGTGAAGAAAATTGGACTATGGAAAAGACTATTTCTACAATGGTAGAAGGAATGACTTGCGGCAATTGTGCGCTGACAATTTCTAAGCTATTAGAGAAGAAAGGAATGAAAAATATTTCTGCCAATGCAGCATCGGGGGAAGTCAGTTTTACGATTGTCAATGACATAAATGAGGAAAAGATTTTTGATGATATTGATAGTCTAGGCTATACGGTAATTCGTGATAGTGCAGATTCTGAAGCGCATGATCATGATCACGATAGCCACACGACTCTTTGGATTATTTGCATCGCTTTAACCATTCCATTGTTGATGCACATGTTTGTATCATGGTCATGGCTACATAATCCCTTTGTTCAGTTAGCACTTTCCACGCCCGTTTATCTGATTGGTTGCTATGTTTTTTTGCCAAGTGCCTTACGGTCTTTAAAGCACCGTATTCCAAACATGGATGTGTTGATTATGCTTGGAGCAACTGCTGCATATTTTTATTCGATTATTGGTTTAGTTGCTTATGCTCATCAAGCTCATCATTATCTTTTTTTTGAAACAACGGCTTCTATCATCACTTTGGTTATGGCGGGAAATTGGCTGGAGCACAGAACCGTAAAATCCACGACAGTAGCCATTGATGCTTTGGTTAAACTACAACCGCAATTTGCAAAAATTATCATGACCGACAGCTTGGGAAAAGATACAGTGATGGAAATCGAAAGCAAGTTTATCAAGCAAGGGGATATTGTTTTAGTAAATAATGGAGATCAAATTCCTGTAGATGGAAAAGTGGTTTTTGGTGATGCGCAAGTGGACGAGCACATGATTACCGGAGAGAGCATTCCGGTACATAAGACTTTAGATAGCGAAGTAGTAGGCGGAACCTTGGTGGCTGATGGTGTGATAAAAATAAAGGCAACTAAAGTGGGTCATGCGTCTGTTTTATCGAACATTATTAGAATGGTTCGTGAGGCGCAAGGATCCAAGCCTCGACTCCAAAAACTTGCCGATAAAATCAGTGCAATTTTTGTTCCTTTAGTACTTCTAATTTCGTTGTTAACATTAGGCGGGAACTATTTTCTGGCACACCTTAGTTTTCCCGAAGCAATGATGCGCAGTATTGCCGTATTGGTTGTGGCTTGTCCTTGTGCAATGGGTTTAGCTACTCCGGCAGCTATTGCTGTAGGCTTAGGCAGGGCAGCTCGAAATGGAATTTTAATAAAGGGTGGCGACACCTTAGAAGCCTTAAAGACGATCAAGCAAATAGTATTTGATAAAACCGGAACACTCACCACCGGAAAGTTGCAGATTGAAGACTATATTGTAAATGGAATTGACGAATCATTGTTTAAAAGCATTATCCTTTCAATTGAAACACATTCTTCGCATCCCATAGCTAAGTCAATTACAGAACAATGGAACACAAACAACAAGCTACCATTGTCTGCAGTTGAGGAAGTAAAAGGAAAGGGAATGCAAGCTTCAGATGATCAAGGCAATATTTGGAAACTTGGATCTCAATTATGGCTTCACAAACACAGCGAAACCTTTCAAGGCTATGATTTATATCTCTATCAAAATGATCAATTTCGGGGAGCTCTCCGTATTAGTGATGCCCTTAGATTAGATGCAGTTGACACCATAGCAGAGCTGAAGAAAATGGGTTATGAAACCATTCTGCTGAGTGGCGATACAAAAAGTAAATGCAAAAGAATAGCAGAGCACTTGGGTATTCAAATTGTTTTTGCAGAACAATCCCCCGAACAAAAAAATAAAAAATTAGATGAATTAATGAAAAAAGCTCCTACTGCTATGGTTGGCGATGGCATCAACGATGCACCGGCTTTGGCTCGAGCTACCGTAGGCATTTCCCTTAGTGAATCAACCCAAATTGCCATTCAATCAGCTAATCTCATCCTTTCCAACAATCAACTGTCAACCCTTCCTAAAGCGATCAGGCTGGGAATTTTTACCGAACAAACTATTAAGCAAAATCTTTTTTGGGCATTCTTTTATAACATCTTGGCTATTCCAGTGGCAGCTACCGGATATTTGTCACCAACATGGGGTGCAGGCATCATGGCTATGAGCGACATTGTACTGATTTTAAATTCGCTCAGATTAGGTTTGCGTAATATTGATCCATCAAAAAATTGAACGATACAAATTCCTTTTTGAACGAAAAAAAATTATTTAAAAATTAGTTTACTTATTTTCGAAAATCATTTTTCTTATGAAATTGACATTAACATCTCTATTGTTCATGATGATTATGGCTACTATTAGTTGTAGTACATCCAGTAAAACCACCGATACAGCACACACTCCAACTGCTATCTCAATTCATAAAGAAGACTCACATTCAACTTCGCAACCAATTAACCCGAAACAAAAAGCACCTGAAAGTACGAATCAACTAGATCAACCACAATTCACCCAATAATCATACTTTTTAAACAATTGGAAACTCCCTTACAATGAATCGAATTCTTTTCTCTTTCCTCTTTTTATTGCTTACCACATTTGCGAACGCACAACCAACCTTGCAATCTTCACTTTGGCAAAATCAACCCGTAGGTATGGTTGTTTCCAATGCTACTCGTGTCATTCGACCACAAAAGGAATCTATATTTTCTGTAAACGACAACTATCTTAAAAACCTCCTTTTTTCCATGACCGATGACCCAACTCAACCAACCTTACTTTCTCTGCCTACACCAAACGGTGAAATGCGAAACTTTAAGGTTTGGCGAGAAGAAATGATGGAGCCGGCTTTAGCAGCCAAATATCCTGAAATTCGCACTTTTACAGGTTATGCAGAAGATAAAAAGAGTGTAACCATTAAGCTTGATTATTCCCCTTCAGGCTTTCATGGCATGGTGTTTAGTGAGCAGGGAATTTATTTCATCGACCCCTTTAGCGTCATAAATGATGGGCTATATAGCTGCTATGCAAAATCAGACTATGCCAAACCAATAGGGCTTTGGATGTCGTGCGAAACAGAGAATGAAAACCTTACGGATGGCGATGAAATGAATCTCTCTAAAAATGGTTTACCTAATGCACAATTACGAGTTAATGGTGCTACTAAAATGACTTATCGGTTAGCATTAGCCTGCACCGCTGAATATGCCATTGCAGTAGCCGGAAATAATCCGACTAAAAGTGCGGTACTCAGTAAAATGATTACGACCATGAATCGCGTCAATGGGGTTTATGAAAGAGAATTAGGTGTTCACATGAATTTGGTTGCAAATACAGACACACTTATTTTTTTAGTGGTTGCAGGCCAGCCCTACACAAATTCCAATGGTAGTACTATGCTTGGGCAAAACCAATCAACCGTAACAACACGGATTGGTTCAGCAAATTACGATATAGGGCATGTCTTTAGCACCGGTGGTGGCGGTATTGCCACACTTGGCTGTGTTTGTAGAAATTCTTCAAAAGCACAAGGTGTAACAGGATCATCTAATCCGGTAGGCGACCCCTTCGACATAGATTATGTATCACACGAAATGGGGCATCAGTTTGGAGCTGAGCATACTTTTAATGCATCAACAGGGTCTTGTTCCGGCAACGGAAACCAATCAACAGCTTATGAGCCTGGAAGCGCTTCTACCATTATGGGATATGCCGGAATTTGTGGTGGAGGAAATGACCTTCAACCTCATAGTGATGCCTATTTCCATGCCATCAGTCTCTTTGAAATCACACGATATATAACCATTGGCAATGGAAACGGATGTGCGGTTTCTGCTCCTTCTAACAACAATCCTCCTGTCGTTCCAAGTTTCACGGCAGTTTATGCAACACCCAAACTAACTCCTTTTGCTTTGACAGCCCCAGTTGCCATAGATTCCGACCATGATACGCTCACCTATTGTTGGGAAGAGTGGAACTTGGGTGATTATGGTAAGAGTTGGTCTGCCACTCGTTTATATGGACCCATCTTTCGTTCCTTTAAAAGCGATACAGGTCGAACCAGAGTGTTTCCTACAATGTCGCGAGTGCTGACAGGAGTTACAAACTATTTAGGTGAAAAATTGCCGGATACAACTCGAATGTTAAAATTTAAACTTACGGTAAGAGATATTTTTAATGGTACAGGCACATACAATTTTGCAGATGACTCTATTGTATTAAACGTTACAAATGCTGCGGGACCTTTTACCGTTCTTTGGCCAACTGGAGCCACCAATTGGCTTGGCAGCACAACCGACACTGTAAAATGGGATGTATCCGGTACTGATGTAGCACCGGTTAGTTGTTCTAATGTGGACATCTTGCTTTCAATTGATGGCGGAATCACCTATCCATATACCCTTGCTGCAAACACGCCAAATGATGGAACTGAAGTAATTACTATTCCCAACCTGCCTTCAACTTCTTTAGCAAGATTAATGGTAAGAAGTGTGGGAAATGTTTTTTTTAATGTAAATCAAGGCTTATTCAATATTACTTTTAATACGGGCATCAAAAACATAAATTGGCAAAACGCTTTGAGTGTGTTTCCAGTGCCGGCTACCGAAGCTATTCATATTGTAAACAACAGTTCTAGCACATTAGAAGTCCGCATTACAAATACCATGGGTCAAGATATGTATCAAAACCGGTTAAATCGAACATTAGACATTCCTGTCAAACTCTGGTCAAAAGGGGTTTATTATCTCTTGTTTGTCAACCCCGCAACACATGAACGCAACTCTACAGTTGTGATGATCCAATAGACAGAAAAAGAACCCAATACACAAGTAAAACCTCATTACATTTGCTCAAAGATTAACCAACTATGACGCATAAAGAAGGATATGTTCGTATAGATACCGATCATGGAATTGCCACTATTGAGTTTTTTCATCCTGCCAGTAATTCCTTGCCTGGAGCCATTCTTACTGATCTTGCCAAAACCATCAACGATATTGGCATTGATGATAGCATAAAAGTTATCATTCTGAAAAGTGCCGGAGATAAGGCCTTTTGTGCCGGAGCCTCCTTTGATGAGCTAATAGCCATAAGCAATGAAGCTGAAGGAAAACAGTTTTTTAGTGGTTTTGCTCAAGTGATAAATGCAATGAGAAAGGCTCACAAACTAATTATTGGACGTATTCATGGCAAGGCAGTTGGTGGCGGCGTTGGATTAGCAGCAGCCGTAGATTATGCCATAGCAACAGAAGATGCCTCAGTAAAGCTTAGTGAACTTGCAGTGGGTATAGGTCCGTTTGTTGTAGGCCCTGCGGTAGAACGTAAAATTGGCACTTCAGGATTTTCTCAATTAGCCATAGATGCTTCTGAATGGAGATCAGCAGAATGGGCTAAAAAACATGGGCTATATGCTGAAATCCACAATACAGTGGATGAAATGGATGAAGCCATTAATAGCCTTGCTGAACGGCTTTCGCACAGTAGCCCCGAAGCAATGTATCAGTTGAAAAAAACATTTTGGCACGGAACAGAAAATTGGGACAACCTACTGATGGAGCGTGCAGCTATTAGCGGACGACTTGTACTAAGTGATTTTACAAGAAATGCCATAGCTAAGTTTAAAGCTAAACCTACAAAGAATTAAAATCAGAATAGGTATTATTTTTAAAACCTATTAAGTAATTTATGACTTAAAACACGTTATTTTATAACGTGTTTTTTTATATTGTTGTTTTGAAAATTGCAAAGCACCTACAGTGAGAATAAATGAACATTGCAAGTAAAAATTCATCTTTTTTTTACACACGTTATAGTTTTATATAACATAATTGAATCATTCAACAATAATTATATACATAAAATTATATTGCATTAATAAGGAATGCAAAATACGAAAATACCAGTAATCAGTTAAAAATCTATTAACCTATCAATACAATTTATAGAATTTTTAGGGTGTACTTTTAAGAAATATTTAATTTGCATTCGTAAAACTTAAATTATAGTTTTCATTAAACATAGGTTTGGTTCATCTTAATTCAAAAGTATGAAAATAGCGTTCTTTTTTGCTTTTTTATTCGTTTCAAAAATATCTTTTGCTCAGTTTGGAAGTCCTCAAATTATTGATTCAACATTAAATCAATTTGTCAGAAACATACTCACAGCTGATATAAATAATGATGGACTAAAAGATATTATTACAACAAATTTCCATAATGAGATAAATTGGTATAAAAACAATGGAGTTAATTTTATTAAGATGACACCAATTAATACAACTTTAGGTACTCCCTACCATTTAGATACAAGAGATATTAATTTAGATGGACAAATAGATATTTTGGTTACTAATTCATCAATTAATTCCATTAGCATCAATCTACTTTTAAACAATTCAAATGGTACTTCATGGACTGAAGTCACAATAGATGACTCAATAGATGCCGCCGCGGTAAAAAGCTATTTTGTAGATATAGAAAATGATGGAGATTATGATATCATAAGTTGCCACGATTTAGAAGTTGCCACTTATGAAAATTTGGGAAATGGCAATTTTGGTCCAAGAAAAAAAGTTGCTTCCAATAATGAATTTTACAACATGGCAGTAAAAGATTTTAATGGTGATGGGTTTACTGATTTTGCAGTCCATTCAGCTCATGGGTTTCAACTTTACATAAATAACCATTTTGGAGTTTTCAACTTAACAAAAACAATCTCTCAAGATATTGACATATTCATAAATTCATGTGACTTTGACAATGATGGTGATTTTGATTTACAGTTTCCAACACAAGGTTCATCTAGTGATTTAACTACATTAAAAAATGACGGCTTGGGTAATTTTTCATCATTTCAATCATCCTATTTTTATGTTGGTCATGTTCAAAATGCTCCTTATTTTACAACTAAGTTAAATGCTGATAATTTCATTGACGTAGTATATGCGCCAATTGTTGCAAATGGACTTTATTATAAAATAAATGATGGAACTGGAAATTTAATTAACCCAGCCTTAATTGATTCTAATTTCATTTATCGAGCTGTGTATGCTGATGATTTAGATAACGATGGTGATAATGATATCATCTGGGGAGCCTTTACTAAATCTAACATGAGCAATTTGTTAGGCTGGACAAAAAACAATAATACTCCCGCTTCTGTTCCTCAAATTGAAAAGGTTGAATCACTGATCTTTCCCAATCCTACGAACTCAGTAATTAATATAATTACAAACTGCTTAGGATGCAAATTTTCAGTATCAAATGTCATGGGCAAACAACTAATTGAATCAGAAAGCAAATTGATAAATATATCTACACTGAGTGATGGAATTTATTATATATTAATTACAAGCAAGAACGGGCAAAAGCAAACAATTAAATGGGTGAAAGAATAAATGAAAGTATATAATTTTCACTATATGCCAATGATCAACCAGTAAAAAAAGAGATTGTTACTCATACTTTGCACCCATTTGAGTTAAAGTAGGAATCATGTTTGTGTAAATGGAGTCTAAAAGTTCAGGATGTTCACGATACCAATACAGACTTGCTTTAAATTCCGTATCAGAAATGTTGTGTTTAAGGAAAATAGAATGGTAAAATACAGCCAACGAATCCATGTTTTTTTCGGAAGATCGGTGGTTGCTATCCGGATGAAGCGACATGCTTAGGCTCTCAGCAAGTTGAATGTCTAACATTAAACTTTGCATTTGTGCCGGAGTAAGGTGCTGTACTACTTTTTCTTTACAAGCACTCAAAAGGACAATAAAGATAAAGGCAATAAAAGTTTGGCGCATCATCATCGGTCTTTAAGGGCTTGATAGCGTGCCATGTTGGGAACGTCCATGGCGGAAAGCATATTGATATAGGGAATTCTTTGTTCTTTAGGCAATTGTCCTACAATCTTGGCTAATTCATCGCTTTTGGCATTAAAGAAGAATTGGATCAAGATGGAAGAGGGATTTTCTTTATTTACCAAACTGAGTTTTTGAATACCTGAAAGGATTTTCTGGCGAGCTTCTTCTGGTTTTGACGACATTTTATCGAACCCTTCGCGGTGCATCACGTAAAGATAGTTGCGCACTTCTTCAAAGCGTGGGTTTAAGATTTGGTCAATTATCCAATATCTGTTTTTGTTTCCTTCTACAGCCTTCCACCCGGGAATAGATTTTCCTTCTTCCGGTGCATTGTTCACAATATTTTGCGCTCTTTTATAATAAACAGATCCACCAAGTGGCGAAAAGCTATCATAGTCTAACCCTATTACAAGATAGGCATAATAGGCTAAAATGGCTGTAAGGTTGGAAGACATAGGATCGTTGCTCACCACTCGGTTGTCATCAAACTGCATAGTGTTAAATTGCGAATAACGAAACACTACATCTTTATCTACAAAATTAATAAGCGGACTGGTGTATCCGGTGTTATATACCGGTCTTGAAGATTGAATGGTAAGAGTAGCTGCATAAATATCATCATCGGCTGTTTTGCTGGTAAGGTTCAACATCAGATTGACATCAATTTTTTCGTTCGCACTAAAGTCATCAGTTGTCCATTTGCGGGTGTTCATAAAATCACTAATGGATTTTTCCATCGTTGAAAACACTTGCTTGTCCACATTTTTAATGGCTACGCTCAAGACCTTTACTTTACAATTTAGCTCCTGTGCCATTGCTGCAAAACTCAACAATACAAGGAGCGAGATACTAAGCAGTTTGTTCCTCATTTCTCATGCTGGCTATACGGTTTACAATGGCATTTGCGGCTTCTTTTTTAGAAAGTAGGGGCAAGATCGTGTGTTGACCTGATTTGTCCAACAGTGTTATTTTGTTTGTGTCGAATCCAAAGCCGGCTCCTTCATCTTGCAATGAGTTCAACACAATCAGGTCTGCATTTTTAGCAAATAATTTCTTTTCGGCGTTTGCCAGTTCGTGATTGGTTTCTAAGGCAAAGCCTACTAACGTTTGTGTTGTTTTTCTACTTCCTAAAGTTGCCAAAATATCCTTTGTTTTTTCTAATTGCAAGGTCAACGTTTCAGCTTGCTTTTTTATTTTCTCATTGGCTTTTTCAGTTGGGCGATAGTCGGCTACAGCAGCAGCCAACACGGCAATATCCACTTCTTCAAAGCGCGAAACACAAGCTTCGTACATTTCTGCTGCACTTTCTACAAACTCAATTTTTATTTGGTTATTCTTTGGGCGAATGGATGATGGACCTAATATCAAGGTAACATCCGCACCTTGTTCAGCTAATGTTTCCGCCAAAGCAATCCCCATTTTGCCAGTAGAAAAATTTCCAATAAACCGAACGGGATCTAATCGCTCAAAGGTAGGCCCTGCGGTAACTAAGGCTCGTAAATTGTAAAAAGGTTGGTGTTGAATCGGTTGAAAAAAAACATCTAAATAAGTAAGAATAGATACCGGTTCAGCCATTCGTCCTTCACCTATCAATCCGCTTGCCAGTTCGCCATGAGCAACGGGAATTATCTTATTCCCATAGCCTACAACTGTATTTACATTCCTTTGGGTGGCAGGATGGTGCCACATATCTTCATCCATTGCCGGAGCAATAAAAACAGGGCATAAGGCGGATAGATAAATGGCGGTTAACAAATTGTCGCACATGCCGGAGGCTAATTTTGACAATGTATTGGCACTGCAAGGTGCTATCAAAAAAGCATCTGCCCAACGTCCCAAATCCACATGATTGTTCCAGGTACTACCATCATGTACTGCATTTAACACAGGATGTTTAGATACTGTAGAAAGCGACAATACACTCACAAATTGTTCGGCTGCGGAGGTGGTAATCACGCGCACTTCTGCACCGCTTTTCACTAATAAGCGTACCAATTCCGGTGTTTTGTAAGCAGCAATACTACCCGAAATGCCGAGAATAATTTTTTTCCCCTTCAAATTCATAGTTTCGTTCAAAGTTGAGGACTTGCAAAGTACGCTATTTTTTTAGCAGGCTTCTATTGATATGGAAGAAGATGCCAGAGTTTTGTGTTTCCTTTTTCATAATTTGCCTAAGCAGGGTGTCCGTTTATATTTTCAGTCTTAAAAAAACGAACCATTATTTAAAAATGAAGACACTATTTATGCAATCAATTCAACAGAATATCAGCAACAAGCAGATTTTTAAATTACCTTTGCTTGCGCTATTATAGCACATTTAAACACTCATAAAATTTCTTATCTCCTTATGGCATACGATGTAATCGTAATCGGCAGCGGACCCGGCGGATACGTGGCCGCAATCCGCGCATCTCAATTAGGCTTTAAAACCGCCATTATAGAGCGCGAAAACTTAGGCGGCATTTGCCTCAACTGGGGGTGTATTCCCACCAAAGCATTGCTGAAAAGTGCTCAGGTAATGGAATATATCGGACATTCCAAAGATTATGGCGTGGAAGTAGGTGACTATAAAGCCGACTTCAACAGTATGGTGAAAAGAAGCCGTGGCGTTGCCGATAAAATGAGCAAAGGAATTCAGTTTTTGATGCGCAAAAACAAAATTGATGTCATTACCGGTTTTGGAAAACTCAATGCTAAAAAGGAAGTAGAAGTTACCGGTTCTGATGGTAAAACCACAGCCTACTCAGCTCGTCATGTCATTATAGCTACAGGCGGAAGGGCACGCCAATTACCCAATTTGCCTATTGACGGAAAAAAAATAATCGGATATCGCGAAGCTATGAACTTACCACAGCAACCTAAATCTATGATAGTGGTAGGCAGTGGTGCTATTGGCGTTGAATTTGCCTATTTCTACCATAGCATTGGCACCAAAGTAACTATTGTAGAATTTATGCCACGCATTGTGCCGGTTGAAGACGAAGATATTTCTAAAGAGTTAGAAAAAATCTACAAGAAAAAAGGCATCGAAATTATGACCAATGCCTCAGTAGAAAAAGTTGAGGGTACTGCTAATGGCATAAAGGCTACGGTAAAAACCCAAACCGGCGACTTGACACTTGAAGCAGACGTTGTGCTTAGCGCAGTAGGTGTGGTAGCCAACATCGAAAACATTGGGCTGGAGGCATTGAGCATTAAGACCGAAAAAGGAAAAATACTAACCAATGATTTCTACCAAACCAATGTAGCAGGCATTTATGCTATTGGGGACGTAACACCAGGGCAAGCTTTGGCACACGTGGCTTCTAAAGAGGCTATCATTTGTGTGGAAGCATTGGCTAAAGCAGAAGGAAAATACAATCACACTCCCGAACCATTGGATTATGGCAATGTGCCGGGTTGCACCTATTGCACACCCGAAATTGCCTCTGTAGGTATGACCGAAAAGCAGGCGAAAGAAGCCGGCTATGAATTAAAAGTAGGAAAATTTCCATTTTCTGCTTCGGGCAAGGCAAGCGCAGCTGGTGCAACCGACGGCTTTGTAAAAGTGATTTTCGATGCCAAATATGGCGAATGGCTTGGTACGCACATGATAGGCGCAAATGTAACCGAAATGATTGCTCAAACCGTAACCGCCCGCAAGCTGGAAACCACCTGGCAAGAAGTCTTAGACAGTATCCATCCGCATCCAACCATGAGCGAAAGCGTAAAAGATGCCATAGAAGTTGCTTTGGGTGAGGCAATTCATTTGTAAGAAATAATACCCTTCCAAACGTAAAGGCTGATCGAAATCCGGTCAGCCTTTATATTTAATTTGCAATGCCCAAACAAATATAATAAAGTTGCTATTTTGGGCATTTCTTATTCTATGCTATTTTAAGACCTTTCCCTTTCCTTCCTCATGGCACAAATATCACATTCCACATTGAAAATAGCTCTTCTGACAGTCACCTTTCGACACTCATGAGAATTAATTCAGAAAGAACTTAGCGAACACTATAAAATTGACACTTCAACAGTAATAGCCTAAAAAAGCACTGGCTATAACAACTTCGCTTTCGTTGTGCCCGCAGGGCAAGACTTGAAAGACGATATTGAACAAAATTTTTGGCAACCAGATAAAAAAACCATTTTAGGCTCATCAAGTCAATTTATTTCAATTATTGCGGATAGGCTATATATGACCAAAAGAACAATTAAGGCAGGGCAACCAACAGCACAAACAGATATTTTAGTCAAAAAAATTTTTTTTCAAAATTGTCGCAGCTCATTGAATACAACCGCCATCAGTTAGCGGTATATGCCAACAGTACACTTACCGCTCTGTTTTGGCAGGGCAATCGCATCAATGCAGAGATACTTGATGATCAACTATTTGTTTGTCGGCGAAGCCTACAGAGTAGGCATTCCTTATAGGAAGGTTGGATACAAGGATGAGTTTGTCCATACTTTCTATATTTTGAAAACCGCACTTTATCAATTTGCCTTTGTAGGGAATAAAAAGCCAATAATGACCCACCAACGAAATCGTTCTAACATACGAAATTTTGACCACTCTCCTTTTATTAAAAAACCAACACCATAGCAAATGGCATAACACCATTTTGCAATATACTCTATGATTTTTTTTATCAAGGCAAAGGCATTACCTTGTAAACGAAGTCGTTCACCACCGCCAATTCCCATACTATGCCGATGCACATAGTTGATGTTAAATTTATTTCCTTCCACAGCATGTAACACTTCTACGGTTGGCAAATAATATACCTTTTTCCCGTACATTAATATCCTTATGTAAATATCCTTTTCTTCAGTAGCTAATAATCCGCTTCCTTTTCTCCCAAGTGCAGAATTAAAATACCCAATTTCTTCAAATACTTCTTTCCGAAAAGACATATTTGCACCACATGGATAACGTTGTTTTTTTAGTTGTTTAACCTCGTCACCTTGATCAAATCTACCCACTAAGCCAAAAAAATACTTCGAATACCAATCAGGAATTGGAGTCAAAAAGTATGGTGTAATCTTTCCCCCAATAGACCAAACGTTTGGATTTCTTTCGTAAAACTCAACGGTATTTTTTAACCATCCCGGTCGTGCTATTGAGTCATCATCAAGATAAGAAACAATAGCCCCGCTTGCCTCTATTGCACATCGTGTTCGAGCAAATGCAACTCCTTGTTGTGTTTCTGAAACGAACCGGAAGTTATAATTTGGATGTGATGCTTTAAATTGTGCTAACAGGTTTAGTGTTTCATCTGTACTATTGTTATCTACAACTATCACCTCAAACAGTTTACTATCAAAGTCTTGCGAAAAAATGCTCTCTATAGCTTTGATAATAAACTTTGAACGATTATAGGAACATATTACAGCTGAGATAGCAAATTTTGAATTCATCAAAAAGTAAAAAAAATTTTTGCAAATTAACGAAAGATTTGTACATTTGAATTCGAATGAAACTTATGCTATATGAACAAGTCTCTTTGCATCCTATTTTTCTTGTTGAGTCATATAGTCGCTAATGGACAAAATGCACAATTCGTCATTGGAACAAACAATGAAGAAATTGCAACTCATATACGACTACTTAATGATGGCAATTTAATTGTCAGCGGATATACCTATATAAGGAATTCCCATGGCGAACCTACTCAATTAGATATATTGATATTTAAAATGGATTTATCTGGCAACATAATTTGGCAAAAACAAATTGGATCAAAAAATGGAAATGATGATAACCCATTAGATATGATTGTTGCTAAAAATGGTGATATAATACTTGTTGGTACCGTAGGTAGAACCAGCGTTTTTCAAAACAACACAGCATTTATCATGCGGATAGACCCTACAAATGGTGCTATCATTTGGAATAGTTTTTTTGCAGATGCTACTTCTCCAAATGAGGCATTTTTATCTGTTGCTGAAACTCAATCCCTGGATTTATTCTGCGTAGGAGCATATTCTTTTGGTCCTCCTGCCAATCAAGGTTTGATTTGTGTCTATGACCAGTTTGGCAATTTGAAAAGTTCCATGGTGGCAAAAATTAATAGTACCGGAGAGTTTTACGGTGTAACTGCCGGTTTGCAGAACGATCCCAATGTGTATATATCTGGACTTAATGTGAAAGCAGGTGCAACGTCTGGAGATGGCATTTTACTTGCATTTTTACCAAACACAAATTTAATTTCATGGGTAAATGTATATGACTTTACACAACATGGAAACAAGACAAACAATTTTTTTAGCCATCTATATCATGATAAATTAAAAAACAGCCTTACTGTAAGCTATAGTAGTTTAAGTCAAGGCATAAGTGCACATGGTCTATTCACAACAGATATAACGGGAAATTCTGAACGATTTTATGACTTTTACAATACTACTTATTATACACCATTACCTGCCTTGAATATATCAGCAAATTCTTCCTCGATTGGCTTTGTTAATCAAAATGAAATGTATATGGTAGAAAATCCATATTCAACTTATTCGGAAGCTATTGTGTCAGGAACTGGTACATATCGAGATGCCACTATTTCGCACATTACCAATCTATCAAACAAACAATTTGGTAACAAAAAATATTTATTTAGAGAGAACACAATTAATCGTAGTATATTTGATATACATGTTAATCCTAACACTGAGTTACTTTATATGGCGGGATACTCAAATGAGCAAACAAAATTCCAACACGACAATATGTTAGTATATTTAACGGTTAATGATCTTAGTATTACAGACTGTTCATTTGTGCCTATCGACTCCCTTACTGACATTCCTTTCATAAAAACAACACCTAATTGGTTTACTTATTCACCTAACATAAACAATATGTTTAATATTTTTATTTCTGATGCCAATCTACAATCTTATCTTGCCTGCGGTGATATTATTAGCAATAAACAAACGTTAGGGGAAAAAATGCTGCTAACAAATATAAACGACTTGCGCCTATTCCCTCAACCGGCAAAAGACAAACTCACAATAGACCTCTCTACTCCCTTAGGGAATAGTGGAACGGCTATAATTACTGACCTATTCGGTAATGTAATTTTAAGACAAACCTTATCTGAAAACCAACACATCTTTGAGTTGAACACAACACAACTTACTAATGGAGTTTATACTATTAGGATATTATCAGACAAAATACCATCACCCATTATTAAGAAATTTACAATTTTACATTAGTTTTATATTGGTTTTGCAACTTAACGATAATTTATACATTTGATGCAACAATTTAAAATATAGCTTTCTATCAAATTTACAATTTGATAATTATAATATTTATTTAAATCAAATATGCCAATTCTAAATATATAGTTAATTTATTATATTATTAATTTAAATGAACATGCTGTTCAAGTTGCATTAATACATCAGTTTATACAACAATTATTAATATTATTTTTAAGAAATGTTAATCCCTACAAGCATATTCTATTACAATTTTAAAACATATATATATGGGCAAAAAAAACAACTTTTTGCTTAAATACAACAATCAGGCTAAAGTTATTATTGCAATGCTAATTTACAATTATGTCTTGCGTTTGGTTATGTTTTTAAAATAACATAGATGAAAATTACCTCTCTAAAATTGAATTCAATGTTAAACTTTTTCAACAGCCCTCTAAAAACTTGCTTAATATTTTGTTTTATTTCAATTGAATATAAAATAATTTCTAATCGGAATTTACACAGTACAACTATTATCTAATAAGATTACGTCTCTTATTTATAGAAAAGTAACTATTACACACTTAGGATTATTCGACTTAATTCAAATATGGATCAATATACAAAAGAAACAAGAAATACGGTTGACGAAAGATTTGGTATGAATAGGGAAGGAGTTTATTATGCTCACCAACCTATATATGGCTATAGAACTCCTTTTGCTGCAGGAAGTAATATTTCACGCTACATGGTAACAAAATCTATATTAAATGCTTTTTCTAAATTTTCATTTAATAGTTTTATAGACATTGGAGGAGCTGAAGGCTATACTGCTAATATTGTACGTCAACTTTTTAATGTACAGGTACAGTCAACAGATCTTTCTGAAAATGCTTGCAAGATGGCTGGTGAAATTTTTGGAATTAATGCAACCCCTTGCGATATCCATAATCTACCATTCAGTGACGGTGAGTTTGAAGCGACGCTTTGTAGTGAAACAATTGAACATGTTACTGATTACAAGATAGCAATTTACGAACTACTGAGAATAACCAAAAATATTCTTATTATAACCGTGCCACATGAAACACCTGAAATTGTTGCTGAAAATATTCTGAATAAAGTACCTCACGGTCATATTCACTACTTTGATGTAAATACACTTGATTATTTAAAGAATGAAGGCTATAGTATTTCCCATGAAAAAACATTATCTCCATTCCTTATTGTGCCTCGTGTATTAGCAGAATCCAGAAAAAAAGAAGGGCAAAGCACTATATATAGAATATACAACAAATTAACGCCCATTTTTCGAAAAATCTTTGGATTAAGAACAGCCAATTGGCTCACTAATATTGATGCATCTTTATGCCGTATAACCGGCACATATGGCGGTATCACTTTTGCCATTACGAAGCAAAATGAAGCCCCAAAGGCTATTCATACTTTTAAAAAGTTTAAGTCACAAGATTTTACAAACATCACCGTTCCACTTCATCAGTTAACAATACCCCCAATTTCTGTATGAGTGTATTAAATATGATTCCTTCATTTCATAACTCTCGAAGCTTTTCAATACCGGTTTCGTTGGTAGGTTATAGTTGAATTTCTATCAAAAAGGAATAGATATCGTTACTATTGTTTATAATGCAATGGGTGGCTGGGCTTTGTATCCAGCCTCATTCCCTAAAGGGGTCTTACTTTGGTAAATGTTGCCTGTAAACAAGTTTCAAAAGGATTCGTTCTATGTGTTTATCTGAGATGCAGGCAGTTCCGTCTCATGTCTTTTCACCAATATCTATGAATTCATAAAACAGTGTATTTATGGTCATTCCTACTTGGTTTGTCGGTGAGTTTTTGGAAGGTATTGCATTGTTGCTCAAACATCGCTTGTAAGTTCTTTAATGATTAAAGCCGCACTTTCCAAGTTGAGTGTTTTACTATGTTGTCAATTCGTATTTATGGGTTATTTGCTCCTGCTGTAACTAATATTCCGTCAACCGACTACATTTTCAAATGTCCTAATATTTCGAACAACTCGCTACCCTATTTATTGAGCTTGGTTTTTAGCTCAAGCTAATATATTCTTTAATATCTGTTCCTGCTAAATCTTCAATCCCGTTAAAGACTGAAATATACTAAGTTCCTTTTCCACATCCCCATGGCTGCAAACTTGTTTTTGCTCTAATATTTCAATGCATTTGTTAACTCATTTCTATTCCATACTAAGCCAAACTATCAAATCAAGATTTTAACGAAACTTCTTTATGCGTTATTGAATTTTATATAAATCCGTCAATTTCAAGGAGCAAGGTGAATATACTAATCACTAATTACTAATCACTAATCACTAATCACTAATCACTAATTAAAGAGCATCATAAATAATCGTAATCAATTTGTTTCTCTTCCTAAAAACACATATTGTATCAAGTTAGCACCCATTTGCAAGGCTTGCAAACGCTTTTCGGGTTTGTCGTGGTGTACGTCAGGGTCTTCCCAACCATCACCCAAATCGGTTTCATAACTATAAAAAACAACTAATCTACCTTGGTAAATTAACCCAAATCCCTTAGGTGGTTTATTATCGTGCTCATGGATCTTCGGCAGTCCGTTGGCAAAATTAAAATGCTGGTGGTAAATGGGGTGAGAAAAGGGTAATTCTATTAATGTACTTTCAGGAAATACCTTTTTCAGTGAAGGTCGTACATATTCGTCTAAGCCGTAGTTGTCATCAATATGCAAAAAACCGCCGCTGGTCAGGTATTTTCGCAGGTTTTTTGCTTCATCATCGGTCAATGCCCACCGCCCGTGTCCGGTCATGTGCACAAATGGGTAGTTAAACAAGTCGGGGCTGCCCACGTCCACTTGTGCTTCTTGAAGCACAAAATTTGTTTTTAATTGTTGATTACAAAAAGCAGATAAGTTCTTCAACGACGTAGGATTAGCATACCAATCACCACCACCGCCATATACCAACAAGGCAAGCTTGAGCGGTTGTGCCAAGGCAGTCGTGCAGTAAAAGAACATCAAAAGAAATAAAAGCTTTGTTCTCATCAAAACGTCCATAAATTTACAAAGAACGGAAAGTAAATTTTCATTCAAATAAAACTAAAATTTTCTCTTTAAACAAAATGTGTTTTATTTAATAATTAGATTGTATATGTATGGCAAAATCCCTTTACACTATAAGCAAATTGATATCTTAAACTATTTTTTTGGGAAATACCAAACTAAAAAAAACTACAGCAGCCATAGCCGCCGTTTCGGTACGCAAACGTTGATCCACCATTTGCACACCTATGTAGCTGAGCTTTTCTGCGTCATTTACTTCTTCGTGTGTAAAATCACCTTCCGGACCAATCATCAAAACCGCATCTTGACGTTGCTTTAATGCAGCAGATAGTTGTACTCTTGGCATTGATTCAATACAATGGCAAATTACTTTTTGAGGAACTTGAGAATAGCCTTCTAAGAATTGATTAAAAGGCATAGGCGGAAAAAGGGTTGGTAGGTGGAATTGCTGCGATTGCAAGAGGGCAGAAATAAGTATGTTTTGCCACCTTTCTCTTTTAATTTGTTCTCGTTCGGAGCGTTGGCAAATAAGCGGAACAATATGATGTACACCTAATTCTGTTGCCTTTTCCATCAACCATTCATTTCTGGAGGCATTTCTAGTTAAAGCCACTCCTAAAATAAGTTTTGGCGTCGGCACTTCATGGTTTGCAATTTCAGAAACCTTTATTGACAATTTCCTTTTTCCTGTTTCTGTTATTATGGCAAAGGCCTCTTTACCTTTTCCATTTGTGAAGCGTAAGGGTTGTCCTTCGTTCATGCGCAGCACCTGAACTATATGACGTGCAGAGTCCTCAGGTAGGCTTATTACCTCACCAACTTTAAATTCAGAAGGGTGAAAAAAAATAGGCAAAGACATAATGCAAAGGTATCAAAGCTTTGATTGGAAAAGTGGTTTGTGTACATTGTTTTTAATGAAAAAGATGCTTTAGAATAAAAGAAACTAAGAAAGTTGGTTGGTAATGATAAGTATTTTTTTACTTTTATTCGGAAACCGAAAATGGTATCAAGACCCAAATATGGTGTACGCTCATTGCCCAACTGTTGATGCAGGTATTGAAAGTGAAATCAAAGAGTCAAAAGGCATTTTCAACCATTGCTGCATTGGTCAGAATACATCTGATTAGCCATCTGGATATTTGTTGGATGGTTCAAAACAGCCGAAGAACTTACATCAAACAGAAAAAACGTAACAAATCGCCCTGCATACAGACCGTTATGTTCTAAAAAAAACTGGGGGGTGGGTTATAGCTAACTGAAAATAGCCATTGATATTCAATTGGTTAATGGGTGTTTTTGCATTATTTGAAAGATTGCCCGTTTAGTAGTGATATATAATGAACAAACTATCCCAAAGAACTATGAGATTATTGGTCAAATAAATGTTCAAAGTGAATTAAAATTAGGAAGGACTTCTACACATAAGAGAAACATAAAAAAATGGTTAAAAAAGCGCCTGTTATAATAATCTCAGGAATAGGCAATAAAGTAAAAGTCTGAATTTTCGTGAAATATTTTCTCAAATTCTCCACAAGACAACGCTGCCTCTTTTATAAGCCAGCGCCGTAAGAGTGATACTTTAAGTCCGTATCCACTTAGCAGTTCATAGAGTGTAGCAGGTTGTGTTCCGTAATAGTCTGAGGCCCCAAGACTGTGTTCAAATACAATAATAGGCAGGCTCAGCTATATTACTTTCTCTGCGCCTCTCAACACAGAAAATTCACCACCCTCCACATCAATTTTCATAAAATTAATCTTGTAGTCTTCCGGCAGTACATTGTCAAGACAATCAGTCTAAACAGTGATTGTCGTATCTCTTTCATGCTTTCTGTCGTAACGTCTTTTTATCAAACCGCTGTAAGAGGGATTTGAAACCACATAATTAAAAGAAGTCTGCCCCGAATGATCACTCAAAGCAAGATCCGATATTACTACATTACCCATAGTAACATACTTATCCTTAAGCTGTTGAAAAAGTACCGGAATAGGTTCAAATGTATAATAATGTCCCTTAGGAGCGCAGGCCAATATTTTATCCAACACTTCTCCTTTATGTGCACCTACATCTATACAATTGCTGTCTTGACGGCAAACCTGTTTTAAATCTTCACGGTTTCGGTGTCATATTTTTGGTTTTTTGTGAAATCTATCGGTATCCTTTTAATTATTTTTTTACTATATTTTTTATCATGTCTTAATTATTTTTCTTACAAGGTCTTTCACTGCAACACTACCGCTACCCATTTCTGCCAAAGAATTAATGTCTTCTTTGGTAGCTGCTTCGGAGGCGTACTTGGCAATTTGATATTCGGTATTAGACGAAAATGTTTGGGCAATAACATCAGGATCTAAATTAAATTCAGTAGCAATATTTGTGCTGATATTCTTATAATTGAAATTGATATACTCAGTTCTTGAGGCAGGATTCCTTGCTGAGTTCATCGTAGAGGACATGAACTCGTTATGAAGGTACCCCACTTTTTCATACGTATTTGAATAAGTATTAGTTCCGTTTGAACCAGTCGTTGATACCGAAATTTTGTAATTTCTATCGATGTAGTGAAGTGTAGAGCCACATACACCTCCCAATAATGCACCGGCACCACCATAGCCTGGTTCGGCAAACTTAAGAATGTCCCAACCGGTTTTTGCTCCACCTAAATCTGCTGCAGCATAACCTACGAACGTGCCCCAACTAAAAAGTGATTTAGGGTTCTTACGGAAGTTCACAGAGTTTCGTAAATCGGTGATCTTGGCGCGTATTATCACTTCTTTGTCGTTTGATTTACCAGATTGAGTTTTTTGAGAATTTTCGTTATTTTTGTTGCAAGCTACGGAAGTAATTAGCAAGCATAAAGCAGCTAAAAAAAGAGTCTGTTTTTTCATGCGTAAA
>JAFDXP010000069.1 GCA_018267875.1 Bacteroidota bacterium
ACTTAATAAAGTTTTCCTTTTTCAGCATTTTATCTGTTGCAGAAATATCCAGTAACCCTTTACAATTGCGAATGTTGCTCATTGTTAAATTGACTACTCGCTGACGAAGTGAATCGGGTACATAAGTCAAAAAAGAAGAATCATATTGATCAACATGAGCCATAGAAAGCATTTTCAGCTTAAAGGCAGAATCACTTTTCTTGTCTAATCCAAAGGATAAATATGGGCTTAGATAATTACTTACATTTCCAAAAATGCGTTTATCATCTTTCTCAATGCTATCTATTCCTTCATTTAACTGGCGCACATTCATCATTTGGTAAGCACCTTTAAAAAGATCTTCGTTTGTTCTACTCAACTTAAAGGAAGACAAATCAAAAACCTTATCCCACTTTTTAAAATGAATTCTTTTTTGTTCATAATGATTCATTCCTCCTCGCATAGCTCCTTCATCATAACGCCAACCATCCATCAGCCTAAACACCAGCATTTGTTTGTTGGGTGCAGGAATCATCTCTCCTTGCTTTGCAATGATGACATTATCGTTTCCGTAGCCCGATGTTTGATCATAAATTAAAACATCACGAATCGTGCGACCATCCTTATCTTTTTCACCAACGCGAATTGCAAAGTTTTCAATGTCGTGATTAAATTGACCTGCTCTAATATTGAGAGCCGGTTTAGAATTACGTAAATCGTAGAGAAGCGATAAAGCTTTGAGGTTGGCAACAGGTATAATATTGTTATTAAATAAAAAGGCAAGCCCACCAAGTCCTATAATAACAAAGAGCAACGGGCGCATAAAACGAAGCAAAGAAATACCAGCCGCTTTGATGGCTACTATTTCAAAACTCTCTCCCAGATTGCCAAACGTCATGATAGACGACAACAAAATTCCTAAGGGTAAGGCTAAAGGAACCATTGTTGCTGACATATAAAACAAGAGCTGAAGGATCATACCCACGCCCAATCCTTTACCAATCAACTCGTCCATATAGATCCAGAAGAACTGCATCACCAGGACAAAAAGAGAAATGAAAAACGTTACGACGAATGGCCCGATGAAACTACGGATAATGAGTATGTCGAGCTTTTTAATCAATGTAACGAAGGGGGTAATTTGAGGTGCAAAAGTAGCAAAAACCTATTGGGAGATAAAAGCATTTTAGCAAACTAAAAGGTAAAAATAAAGCCACAATAATTGCGGCTTTTATATTCAGTTCAAAATCTTTCTAAAATAAAATTAACTTCCTAAACGATGTTTCAGATCTGCTACTTGAGAATTCCATAAACGTTCTTGATCGCGCAAATCACCCTTATCGGCAAAATCGGTAATTTTTAAAATTGTTTCATTGGTAATGGGGCTTTGTTCGATTCTAAATTCGAAAAACTCATCGTCGGTATAATAATCCCAACGATAAACAATGAATTCATTTTCTACTGCTTCTACTAATTCAGCTTCATCCACAGATCCGTTCCAGTGAAAATAAAAGGTATTATCACGCTGGTCAACCTTATCGGCAAACCACTCCTGCAGGCCTACGGGTGTGGAAATAAATTCGTAGAGAATGGTTGGAGAACAACGAATAGGGTATTCCAAGGTGTACATTACTTTCTTCTTCATCGCAGATGTATTCACAGGTTGCTTTCTTTGCTGCAATAATAACTAAACCAACGAACAATCAAAATTTTAAAGCAGCATTATAAAAAATAATCTATACCAATTTCAAATTCTCCTCTATACACACGCTGTTAACAATACCCTAATTTTTTTTGGTCTGAATACTCCTTCCACTTAGATTTGCCATAAGATTGTCAAAACTGAGTTTTTAGTTCATCACTTTTACTAACCAAAAAGCTTTTGCCTATGTCCATGCGTCAACTCAAAATTACGAAGTCCATAACCAACCGCGAAAGCCAATCGCTAGAAAAATATCTTCAAGAGATCGGCAAGGTTGATTTGATTACACCGGAAGAAGAAGTGCAGTTAGCCATTCGCATCAAACAAGGCGATCAACGGGCATTAGAAAAACTCACAAAAGCCAATCTTCGTTTCGTGGTATCAGTGGCAAAACAGTACCAAAATCAAGGATTGAGTTTGAGTGATCTCATCAATGAAGGAAACTTAGGATTAATCAAAGCAGCACAACGTTTTGACGAAACACGCGGTTTTAAATTCATTTCTTATGCCGTGTGGTGGATTCGTCAATCTATTTTACAAGCATTAGCTGAGCAATCACGTATTGTGCGATTGCCACTCAACAAAGTTGGGTTGTCCAATAAAATCAGCAAGGCTTATTCTCAATTAGAACAAGAATTTGAACGAGAACCCTCAACAGAAGAACTTGCTGAAATATTAGAAATCGGCACAGAAGAAGTTGAAACTACCCTTGGGGTTGCAGCTCGCCATGTATCGGTAGATGCGCCTTTTGCAGATAGTGAAGACAACAGTTTATTAGATGTACTTGAAAATCCAAATGCCGATTATGCGGATAATGATTTGGCGCATGTACATTCCTTGCGTTGCGAAATTGACCGTTCGTTGAGTACGCTTACCGATCGTCAAAGGGATGTTTTGAAATTATATTTTGGGCTTGGAGTAGAACATCCCATGAGCTTAGAAGACATCGGAGAAAAATTCTCATTGACACGAGAGCGTGTTCGTCAAATAAAAGATAAAGCCATTACTAAACTGCGCACAACAAACCGATGTTCCCTACTAAAAACCTATTTGGGTAATTAATTTTACACAAATAAATTTCAGAAAAAGCTCTACTTATTTTGTGGAGCTTTTTTTATAGCTCACACCGTCTATTTTTGCCTTTTTCGGGCTATAAAATCATGTTAGATACATCCGCCGAATACTTAAAAGGAGTTGGTTCTCAACGAGCCGATTTACTTCGTCAGGAGTTGGACATTTCCACCTTCGAGGATGTGTTGTTTCATTTTCCTTATCGTTATTTTGATCGCACTCGGCTGAATAAAATTTCTGATATTCATGCTCAGTCTGATTGGGTACAAATTGCCGGTACCTTAGTAAATATAACCGAAGAAGGGGAAGGCCGAAGAAGGCGTTTAACAGCAACATTTTATGATGACACAGGACGAATTGAATTAGTATGGTTTCAAGGCGTACAATGGTTAAAAAACTCACTTCAAGAACATAAAAACTACGTGATTTTTGGTAAGGTTTCCTTTTTTAACGGACAGCCCAATATCCCTCATCCGGAAATAGAACCCCTTACTGCTGACACCGTAAAATCAGGACTACAACCCGTATATCCAACTACAGAAAAACTCAAGGTAAAGGGAATTTCAAATCGGTCATTTGCTAAGATTACTCACAGCTTATTTGAGAAAATATCGGCTTCTGATATTCCTGAAATATTGCCACCCTACTTACTTTCAACCTACCATTTATGTCCGCGATATGCTGCTTTTAGATGGATTCATTTTCCTGATTCCGATGAACATTTACAAGAAGCGCGACATCGTTTAAAATGGGAAGAATTATTTATCTCGCAATTGAAAATCGCCCAAATACGACTTCAACACACTCGACAAGTCGGCTTTTTGTTTAACCAAGTTGGTGATCAATTCAACCATTTTTTTCGTGAGCATTTACCTTTTGACTTAACCCATGCACAAAAGCGTGTGCTTCGTGAAATCCGAACGGATACGACCACCGGAAAACAAATGAATAGATTGGTGCAAGGAGATGTAGGTAGCGGCAAAACAATTGTTGCACTCATGTCTATGCTGCTTGCGCTTGATAATGGTTTTCAAGCTTGCCTGATGGCTCCTACCGAAATATTGGCACAGCAACACTTTCAGGGCATCAGTGAGCTTTTGAAACCTATGAACATTTCATGTGCCCTACTGAAAGGTAGCATCAAAGGAAAAGAAAGAAAAGAAATCCTTAACGGTTTAGCAAAAGGAAATATTCAAATAGCAGTAGGCACTCATGCACTGATCGAAGATGCTGTTCAATTTTACAATTTAGGGCTGGCAGTTATAGATGAACAACATAGGTTTGGTGTGGGTCAACGCGCTCGGCTTTGGCAAAAAAACGCGATACCACCACATATTTTAGTCATGACCGCTACACCCATCCCACGCACTTTAGCCATGACTTTATATGGCGACTTAGATGTTTCAGTAATAGATGAATTACCTCCCGGACGACAAGAAATAAAAACAGTTCATCGCACTGAAATGAGCCGTGCCGGTGTGATGCAATTCATAAAAGTCGAAATAAAAAAAGGAAGACAAGCTTATATTGTCTATCCCCTCATTGAAGAGTCTGAAAAGTTGGATTATGAAAGTTTGACGGTTGGATATGAACAAGTAAAAAGTTGGTTTCCCGATCATAGCTATCGTATTTGCATAGTACATGGGCGGCAGGATGCCGCAGAAAGAGAAAGAAATATGCAACGCTTCGTAAGCGGAGAGGCTAATATTTTAGTAGCCACTACCGTCATAGAAGTGGGAGTCAATGTACCAAATGCCTCCGTAATGGTTATAGAAAGTGCAGAACGATTTGGTCTATCTCAATTGCATCAATTGCGTGGGCGTGTAGGTAGAGGAAGCGAACAATCATATTGCATCTTACTCACCGGCTCTCAGTTATCAAAAGAAAGTATTCAGCGCATGAATATAATGACTTCTACCTCTGATGGTTTTGTGATTGCTGAAGAAGATCTTAAAATGCGTGGACCTGGAGATTTATACGGCACCAAACAAAGCGGCATGATTAAATTTAAACTTGCAGACATTGTGCAGGATTTAGCCTTAGTGGAACAAACCAGAGCAGCTGCTCAACAAATTTTGTCTCATGATGCACAGCTTTCTCAATCTCAACACCTTCCTTTAAGAATTTTGCTTTCCCGAAATAAGGCACAATCAGCTTGGAGTAAAATTAGCTGATACACAACACTTATATATAGAGATTTGCATAGGGTTGTGCGCCGCAGGCGCACAACCCTATGCAATTTATCAAACTCTCAAACGGTGGATGTTATTCCTTCACAAACTTCAAGGTCTGCTTTCGGTCGCCGGTGGTGATCTGAATGAAATATACACCCTGCGATAAAGAACT
>JAFDXP010000006.1 GCA_018267875.1 Bacteroidota bacterium
AAGCCACTGGATATTGTTACCACTGCCGGCAGTCAGGCAGATGTAATCAAAGCCATAGAAACCTTGCCCGGCACGCAAAAGCAGGGTACACAAAACGGGCTGTTTGTTCGTGGTGGCGATGCCAGTGAAGCCGCCTTTGTAGTAGATGGCATGGTGGTTCAAAATGCATTTTTTAGCGGGCCTCCGGGTGTGGCTACTCGAAGTCGTTTCAATGCCTTTCAATTTAAGGGCGTTTCCTTTAGCAGTGGCGGCTACAGTGCTCGGTATGGGCAAGCACTATCTTCTGTGCTGGAATTAAACACCCTGGATCTTCCGGAAAAATCAACTATAAATTTAGGTTTAAACATGGCAGGTGTATATGCCAGTGGTAGCAAGCTTTGGAAAAAAAGTGGTGGTGACATTACCGGCTTTTACAACAACTTGCAACCTTTTTATGGCTTGGCAAAAACCAACTTTGATTATTATGATGTTCCTAAGGGCTATGGCGGATCTGCACGTTATGCCTTTCAACCCAACAAAAATGCGATGGTGAAAGCCTTGGTAAGTGTGAATCATTTTGCTAGTGGAATTGCTATTCCTAATCCAGGTGTACCGGGTGCTACCATTCGCTATGGGCTACAAAATGACAACTATAGTGGACAAGCATCTTATAAACAAACGTTGAAAAATAAATGGTTAATCTATGCAGCCGGTGCTATTAGTTACAACCATGATCAAAGCACCTTTGACACTATTCCGGGATCATTAACAGAACAACGTGCTCAAGGACGATTAGAAGCCAAATACATTGTTACCAATCGCTTTAATGTTTTAGTAGGCTCCGACTTTCAACACTTCACGGTAAACAATCGTTTCGATACATTTAGCCGTTCTATCAATGAAAGCATTATTTCCGGATATGCAGAAGCAGAATGGGTGCCGGTATATTGGCTTGCTTTCAAGCCCGGCTTGCGTTTCGAGCATAGTACCTTACTTCATGAAAACAATCTTGCACCTCGATTAGCATTAGCCATTAAGGCTGGAAAAAACGCTCAGGTTTCAATAGCTTCCGGTATTTTTTATCAAAATCCCGACTATCTGTATTTATACACGGTTGCCCCCTATCATCAGCAATTGGGCTTCCAGCGTGCCATTCACTACATTGTCAACTATCAATGGCAGAAAAATGACCGGACTTTCCGCGTTGAAGGCTACTACAAAGATTATTCTAGTTTGATGCGCGAACATTATTCAAACCCAGACAGTGTTGCTTATGACCCTAATTCTTTTCGCACCCTAAGCCAAAATCTGCAAAATTCTCGTTTTGTTCTTGACAACAGCGGTTATGGTTATGCAACAGGAGCAGAACTTTTTTGGCGTGATAAAAAAAGTATCAAAAATGCAGATTATTGGGTTTCTTACAGCTACATCAATACACAACGTTTGTTTCGAAATTATTTATCGGAAGCTATGCCTGATTTTGTAGCAACGCACAATCTAAATATAGTTGCAAAATATTTTATTGAAAAGTTGCAAACACAGATAAATGCTACTTATAGTTTTGCCAGTGGAAGACCTTACTATAACCCTTCAAACCCTACTTTTTTGGGTGATCGAACACCCGATTATCAAAATTTAGCTTTTACGGTCAATTATTTACGGTCAATTAAGAAATGGTTTACCGTAATTTACGCCGGCGTTGACAATGTTACGAACAACAAAAACATTTTCGGCTACCGATATGCTACTGATGGCACTCGTTTTCCGATGGTTCCGGCATTGTACCGCTCTTTTTTTGTAGGGATTAATATGTCTCTAAGCCAGTTTGATAAAGACGAACTATAACGTAAGATTTTCAGATGACAGCAATAAACACCAACTTCAACTTTACCGTAAAAGTGAATGACATACATTATGGTGGTGAATTTTTTTATCAAAATGCAGAAATAGAATTGGCATTGCTCCGGTTTAAATCCACCCATTGTGCAATAGAGCAAGTGAGTTATTTCAGAAATATAGCCGGATGCTGGACTTGTTGGGATGTTCAACTCAACCGCCCAAAAATAGAAACAGATCAAACTTTATACACCCTATTTACAGAAGTGTACGGTTTATCGCTCTTGCAGGCTGACCAATATTCTTAACCTTATCCAAAACCTTAGAAATAAATATTTTTCGGTGGCTATTGCTTTAATAAAAAGCTACTGCTACATTTGTTCATTCAAAACCGACATATTTGATATGAAGAAAGTTCTCTTTGCTGTACTCGCCGCAGGTGTAGTTTCTACAGCACAGGCGCAAAAGGCAGGCAGCATTTTGGTTTATGGCGATGCTTCTTACAATGCAGCCAAGCAAACTGATGATGATGGATTACCCGGCACTCCGGATGTAATCACTAAAAACCGCACTTGGAATTTCACTCCAGGTGTAGGTTATCAATTTAACAAAAACTGGACAGTAGGTCTAAATTTTGGCATTTCCGGCACACAGCAAATGATAGACAATGGCGTACTTACTTCAAACAATCGCATTCGCGAAATTCAAGTAGGACCATTTGTTCGATATACGACACCTATTAATCGCACATTTTTCGTGTTTCAACAAATCAACATCTCTTACCTGAATGGTAAGCGCACCAATCATAGTGGCGCACCTGGCGTAGCAGATGTGATTGACACATACAATGGGTTTGGTATCAACTGGATGCCGGCAGTAGGTGTTAACTTCACCAAATCTATGGCGTTGAATTTTGGTATTGGCGGTTTAGGATATGAGAAGAAAAACTGGGATTTTGATGGTCCTGCTTCTCGTGTAAACTCAAATTTCATGTTCACTTTCGGACAACAATTCCACGTAGGAATCTCTGCAAATCTGGGTGGCAAATCCCATGCTCGTGGACATCATGCTGAGCCGGGAATGGAACGTCGTCATATAGACACAAGCGATGATAGTGAAGATGTTGCACCAAAAGCAAAAACTAAAGGAAAAAAGAGCAAATCTAACTCTTCAGATATTGACGAATAATTCGTGTTATTTACTTTTTACGAAAAAGCAGCTCAATTGAGTTGCTTTTTCTGTTTAAAACCTATACCAAGCACCAAAGGCTTTTGTACCTTTGCTATCCGAACTATTCCTAAACTTTTGTAGCATTTAGCTTACCTACCAATTGACTTGTTTATGGCTTATACACCTAAGAATAAAGTACGTATCGTAACCGCAGCTTCTCTTTTTGATGGGCATGATGCCTCTATCAATATCATGCGCCGAGTGATGCAATCAAGTGGCGTAGAGGTCATTCACCTTGGACATGACAGAAGCGTGCAAGATGTAGTTAATTGTGCTATTCAGGAAGACGCTAATGCTATTGCCATGACCTCATACCAAGGCGGGCATGTTGAATATTTCAAGTATATGCACGATTTGTTGAAGGAAAAAGGTTGTGGGCATATCAAAATTTTTGGTGGTGGTGGTGGTGTCATCCTACCGGAAGAAATGGAAGAGCTTCATGCTTATGGCATTACCCGCATTTATTCGCCGGATGATGGGCGTGCTATGGGTTTGCAAGGAATGATTGATGATTTGATTCGACAGTCTGATTTTCCAACCGGCAACCATCTTAACGGCGAAGTGGGTCATGTCAAAGATAAAGAGGCAAAAAATATTGCTCGACTGATTTCTGCTGCTGAAAATTATCATGACAGTGAGGAAACTCAAGCAATGTTGAAAAAAGTAACTACAGATGCCGCAAACTCTAAAACGCCGGTATTAGGAATTACCGGAACAGGAGGTGCCGGAAAAAGCTCCTTAGTAGATGAAATAGTTCGCCGATTTTTGCTTGATTTTCCCGACAAACACATCGGCATTATTTCTGTTGACCCATCTAAAAAGAAAACGGGTGGCGCTCTGTTAGGCGACCGAATTCGCATGAATGCCATTCGCAATGATCGTGTTTACATGCGCTCCATGGCTACTCGGCAAAGTAATCTCGCTGTTAGTCGCTATATTTTTGATGCAGTCAATATCTTGAAAGCTGCTCAATATGATTTAATCATTCTGGAAACTTCGGGTATTGGACAAAGCGATACACAAATTACTGACTACAGCGACTTGAGCATGTATGTGATGACTCCGGAATACGGAGCCGCTACACAATTGGAAAAGATTGACATGCTTGACTTTGCAGACATCGTAGTGATCAACAAGTTTGACAAACGCGGTGCGATGGATGCACTTAGGGACGTAAAAAAGCAATATCAACGTAACCACAAACGATTTGAACAAAAACCCGACGATATGCCGGTTTATGGCACTATCGCCTCTCAATTCAACGATCCTGGCACCAACACTATGTATCGTGTTTTGATGGACACCATTGTTCAAAAAACAGGCATCAGCTCGCTTCAATCCAAGTATGAAATTACTTCGGAGATGAGTGAAAAAATATACATTATTCCCCCTAATAGAACTCGCTACCTGAGTGAGATTACAGAAAACAACCGCAATTATGATAAACGATCCGAAGAACAGTCTGCAGTTGCACAAAAATTATTCGGACTTCGGAAAACAATAGAAACACTGCAAGAAAGCAAGATTGATGATCGTGACAGGATTTGCAAAGAATTAGAAGCTGTTTATGCAAAAATCTCAATGGAGTTAGATCCCAAAAACCTTCACTTGCTACAAAATTGGGAAGCAAAAAAACGCCATTTCCAAGATGAATATTACATTTTTCGTGTTCGAGACAAAGAATTAAAAATTAAAACCCATTCTGAATCACTTTCGCACACACAAATCCCCAAAGTTGCCGTACCTCGCTTTGAAGCATGGGGCGAAATTTTGAAATGGGCATTGAGTGAAAACTTTCCAGGCGAATTTCCTTATGCAGCCGGTATCTATCCTTTCAAAAGAGAAGGTGAAGACCCAACACGAATGTTTGCCGGAGAAGGCGGACCGGAACGAACTAACAAACGCTTTCACTACGTATCTCTCGGAATGCCGGCCAAGCGGCTTTCTACGGCATTTGACTCTGTTACCCTATACGGGCAAGACCCCGATCATCGTCCAGATATCTATGGCAAAATTGGAAACAGTGGCGTAAGCGTTCCAACTCTTGATGATGCTAAAAAACTATATAGCGGATTTAACTTGGCTGACCCTAAAACCTCTGTGTCTATGACCATTAACGGTCCGGCACCCACCATCACGGCATTCTTTATGAATGCTGCCATTGACCAGCAATGTGAATTATATATTCAACAAAATGGATTGATAGATGAGGTTAATAAAAAAATTGATGCCCTTTATGCCGAGAAAGGAATGCCACGCCCACGTTATAATCCCAGTGTTTTTGGTGGAGGAAAAGAAGGCAGTGTTCCAGAAGGTAATGATGGGTTGGGTTTAATGTTACTTGGCATTTCAGGCGATCAGGTTTTACCTGCAGAGGTGTATCATAAAATCAAAACAGAAACGCTGAAACAAGTGCGTGGAACCGTGCAAGCCGACATTCTAAAAGAAGATCAGGCACAAAACACTTGCATCTTTTCAACCGAATTTTCGTTACGTGTTATGGGCGATGTGCAACAATACTTTATCAACAATGG
The DNA here is from genome assembly GCA_018267875.1 of Bacteroidota bacterium. Lineage (GTDB taxonomy): Bacteria > Bacteroidota > Bacteroidia > Chitinophagales > Chitinophagaceae > JAFIGV01. Next base: position 5,580 of record JAFDXP010000006.1, read on the forward strand.
TGTTCGAAATTTCTATTCAGTTTCCATTTCCGGATACCATATTGCAGAAGCCGGTGCTAACCCTATTTCTCAGCTTGCATTCACGCTTTCAAATGGTTTCACTTTTGTAGAATATTACCTCAGCAGAGGTATGCACATTGATGATTTTGCACCAAACTTGTCTTTCTTCTTTTCCAATGGTGTTGACCCCGAATACAGCGTAATTGGAAGGGTGTCGCGGCGCATTTGGGCAAAAGCCATGAAGCTTAAATACAAAGGCAATGAAAGATCGCAAATGCTGAAGTATCATATTCAAACTTCCGGACGATCGCTGCACGCACAAGAAATAGACTTCAATGATATTCGCACAACCCTTCAAGCATTGTATGCCATTTATGACAACTGTAATTCGCTTCATACCAATGCCTATGATGAAGCCATCACTACACCTACCGAAGAGAGCGTGCGACGCGCCATGGCCATTCAGCTCATCATCAACAAAGAATTAGGTTTAGCCAAAAATGAAAATCCGCTTCAAGGTTCATTCATCATCGAAGAATTAACCGACTTGGTTGAAGAAGCCGTGTATGCAGAATTTGATCGAATTACCGAACGCGGAGGCGTATTAGGAGCAATGGAAACCATGTATCAACGCGGAAAAATTCAAGAAGAAAGCCTTTACTATGAAACGCTCAAGCATACCGGCGAATTTCCCATTATCGGCGTAAATACTTTTTTAAGTTCACAAGGATCGCCTACCGTTTTACCTCGAGAAGTTATTCGTTCTACCACAGATGAAAAAGAGTTTCAAATTGCCTCCGTACAAAACCTTTGGAAACGTAGCAACAACAAAGGCGAAGAGATGTTGAAACGCTTACAGTCTATTGCTGTTCAAAACGGTAACGTATTTGAAGAATTGATGGAAACCGTGAAATATTGCTCACTTGGACAAATCACTAAGGCTTTATTTGAAGTAGGTGGTCAATATAGACGAAATATGTAACCAGCAGGCTAAGGTCTGAATCAATGGTTGGCGCAACCATTCTTTTTTTAGGATTATTAAAGAAAGGATGGTTGCCTTTTTATGTTGAGGAGTAGTTTTTTTCCGTTCAAAAAGCATATTCTCCGATGACCGCATCAAAAATACAATCGGTAAATTAGGGTAGAAATAAGTACCGCAATTCAATAGCAATACTTGTAAAAAAGGCAATAAAAAAAACCACAATGATTAGATTGTGGTTTTTTTCTGCTCCCCCTTCAGGACTTGAACCTGAGACCCCCTGATTAACAGTCAGGTGCTCTAACCAACTGAGCTAAGGAGGATTGTTTTTGGGATTGCAAAGATAGCCATCAGATTGTTTTCACAAAATCTTTTTTAGAAAATTTTTTTTCAAGAAAAAGGATTCGATGTTCTATCTACAAATCGAAGATTTTGCCACACAATCGAAAGATCATGGGAAATATGATAGTGTGTGGCATAAGCTTCATCTATCAACGATTTTGCCACATCCGAGGGGGTATAATTTGTAAGGATATTATAGGGAGGTAAAATAGACGACTTCAGTTTCGGCAATTCTTTTGAAGGAAGCGAATAACCAACCCAAGATTTTTGTCCAAACAACACTCGAAAGCAATTGTTTAAATATTGCATTGGGCTTTCTATGCGCCACAGTAAAACAGGGCTAAAAGCTAATAAACAAAGGCTAAGTATGACATCTATTACACGCTTATTTCTTTGTTCAGAAAATCGGGCAATATTAAATCGCCTGTCAGCAATATACAGATCACCGGATGTGTCGCTTGAATTACTTCCAACAAAACTATGACTATTTGGTAGGTGGATTTTGTAATCGTATCTACTACCACATACTTCCATCTGTTCTAAAATAGCAGAATAAGGTATTTTACCTGCACAAAAAATCACCTCGTTAATGGCAGCTGTTTGCAAAAAGGATTTCATAGTGCCGAGAGATGCTACACAATCATTTCTCTGCTCTGTTGATATAGCCACACGACCATAAATATCCGGTGCATAGTGAATTTTTCGAAGTATAGAAACGGTTTGATCAAATTGTTCGTGTGTACCCGCTATCACAGCCTTTTTCGGCAGAGCATCAAAATGAACCAATTTCAAGATGCCAATCCGATGCAATATTTCATACAACAGAGGTAACAATACCATACCTGAAATGCCCGTTAGTACAATGATTGCTCGAGAATAGCGTAAGGATGAGGGCAACAATCCAAGATAAGCCAAACAAAAAACAGTTCCCACAGCCATTCCTCTCACTACACGCACAGCTCGATAGGGTTTATCATAAGCCCCATTCAAATAAAGCATAACGAGCCAAAGCAACAGATAAACAGGAAAGGTGGCATAGACAGACAGCAGTGGAATTGGTTTTATATCTTTCACATCTTGCGTCCAATAATCCTTAATGATCCAAAGCAAAGCAAACAAGACCAGCACATCGAGCAAAGGCATTCGCACTACTTTCAACAAGGTTTTAAATGCACCCAGCACAGCCCGCAAAGCCACTCCCATATTGATAAACAAAAGAAATAGTCGGGCATACTGACGACTGTAATGCTTTTTGGCGAAGATGGCAAAGGCTTCATTAAATACTCGTACGTAAGACAGGGTTGATTTTCGAGTGCTTTCCCCTTTATAATGTACAACAGTTACCTCCGGAAAATAGAGGTTTGTTAACCCTGCTTTTCTAATTCTATAACAAAGATCTCCATCTTCAAAATACATGAAAAAATCTTCATCAAAAGCACCACCGGCTTGCTTTATAGCCGATTGCCTCATCATCATACAACAACCAGAAAGGGCATCTACCTCTGCTGTTTGGTGTTCGCCAATATGCACGGCGTAATATTTATTGAAAAAGGGTGATTTTGGAAATAACCGATTAATGCCGGTCCCTTTAAAAAGTGCGACAGATAAAGAAGGAAATGACTTTTTGGCATCGGGTGCAAATTGACCCTTTCCATCAATCAATCTGGGACCAAGGCCTCCCACAGAGGGGTGCGCATCTAAGTAGTCCAGGCATTTTACAAAAAAATCTTCTGGCAGAACGGTATCGGGATTGAGAAACAAAACAAATTCGCCGGAACACATAGAATAGGCTTGGTTATTGGCTCTTCCAAATCCTACATTTTCTTGATTAGCAATTAACCGAACTTGTGGAAACTTTTTGCGTACCATTTCTAAGCTTCCATCTTTAGAAAGGTTGTCCACCACAAACACTTCAAACTCTATACCTACTAAGGCACGCATCACCGAGTGCAGGCATACTTCGAGAAAGTATTGCACGTTGTAGTTTACAATGATAACGGAAACCTTCATGAATTGGCGGTAGGGTGCGAATATAAGCTTCACCGTGCATCAAAGGAAAAATGGATGATAAATAAGCTTGTTCTAAAATAATTAACCGTTTCAATAAAAGGAGGGATAGTAATTTTGCAACTTATGAAAAACTTGAGGCACCTAAGCCTTGCAGAATTAAGACAACAGTTGCAAGAATGGAACGAACCTTCTTTTCGGGCAGCTCAAATAGAGGATTGGCTTTGGAAAAAGTCAGTAGGATCTATTGCTGAAATGACCAATCTTTCCAAGTCATTAAGAGAACGGTTAGAGCAGGAATATTTTATTCCGCAAGTGAAAATTCACCACAGTCAGTTTAGCAGCGATGGCACCATAAAGAATCGTTTGATTTTACACGATCATCATTTTACGGAAAGTGTATTGATTCCAACCGAAAAAAGAATGACCGCTTGTGTGTCTTCACAAGTGGGTTGTTCACTGGCCTGCAAATTTTGTGCTACCGGCTATTTACCTCGAAAAAGGAATCTTGATTTTGATGAAATTGTAGATGAAGTAACAGAAGTGAATAAGCAAGCCCTGCAACATTATGGCAAACCTCTTTCCAACATAGTTTTTATGGGAATGGGTGAACCTTTGCTAAACTATAAAAATGTGATGCGAGCCATAGAAAAAATAACCTCTCCCGATGGATTAGGGATGAGTGCAAGGCGCATTACCGTTTCTACTGCCGGTGTAGCAAAAATGATTCATCAGTTAGGGGACGACCAAGTTCGGTTTAAGCTGGCTTTATCGCTGCACGCAGGCACTGATGCAAAACGAAATGAAATCATGCCGATCAATGAAACCAACAATCTGAAATCATTGATTGATGCGCTTAATTATTTTTATTCTCAAACCAAAAACGAAATCACCTTTGAATATATTTTGTTCAAAGATTTTAATGATAGCCTGAAAGATGCAGATGACTTAGTAAAAATATACCGTCAAGTGCCGGCTGATTTAATAAACATCATTGAATACAACCCCATCACTGCAGCCGATTTTCAAAAACCCGAACCCTTTGTAGTAGATCAATTCATGAAATATTTAGAGTCAAAAAGGGTCAATGCAAGGCTACGAAGAAGCAGAGGAAAAGATATTGATGCCGCTTGTGGACAGCTTGCCAATGTAGATCATCCTGATTTGGCACATTAGTATTAGCACAATCTTAGGAAAATATGTAGGCGCAATGCTTACTTTTACGCATCACACAAAAACACCTACATGCAACTTGCATTTTGGCGAAAGAAACAAACAGAGGGGAAACCTGCAAAAAAGAAAAAACCAGTTTGGCGGGAATGGCTCGATGCGGCAGTCTTTGCCATTGTAGCGGCTACCATCATCCGTACTTTTTTGATTGAAGCCTACACTATCCCTACCGGTTCTATGGAAGGCAGTTTATTGGTCAACGACTATCTTTTTGTCAGCAAAGTAGCCTATGGTCCTCGTGTTCCTATGACACCCCTTTCAGTGCCATTAGTGCATAATACGCTTCCTATCACAGGGGGTAAATCATATACTGATGCCGTTCAATGGAAGTATCACAGACTGTGGGGCTTTGGCGATGTGAAACGATATGATGTTGTTGTTTTCAATTTTCCGGAAGGAGATACTATCCTGAAAGAAATGCCGGAACAAGATTATTATATGGCTATTCGGGCATTGGGACGTGATGCTGTACAAAGTGCCTATACAATTGAGGCCCGCCCCGTTGACAAGACCGATAATTACATCAAAAGGTGTATCGGTGTGCCAGGTGATAAGCTGCAAATCAAAGATGGTATAGTATTTATCAACGACCAACAAGCACCCATTTTTGCACATTCTAAAATGGAATACCTCGTGCAAACAAATGGCCCCTTAGATCAAGATGTATTGGATGAATTAAAAGTAGAAGTCGTAAATGCCGGTGGCAATCAATATCAAATGTTGATAGAAAATGAAGCTGCCAAAAAAGTGCAAAAGCTCCCCCAAGTTGTCCGCTTTATTCCTATTCTTGCCAAGCAGGGCGAAGTAGGTTCACCACAAGCATGGACTTTTCCACAAGATACTGCCCACTTTAAATGGAACCAAGATAATTTTGGGCCAATGGTGATTCCCAAAAAGGGTGTAACAGTGAATTTATCTCCTCAAAATATAGCTCTTTATCGTCGCATCATTGGTGTATATGAAGGCAATAAATTAGAAGAGCATAATGGCCAATTCATCATTAATGGACAACCTGCTACTGCCTATACTTTCAAGATGGATTATTTTTGGATGATGGGCGACAACCGCCACAACTCGCTCGACAGTCGCTTCTGGGGGTTTGTGCCGGAAGATCATGTTGTTGGCAAAGCTTGGTTTGTTTGGCTGAGCTATGGCGATGGTGGCATCCGATGGAGAAGACTATTGCGTAATGTTACAACCTTGCAAGAGTAAAAACCTTTACACAAGCTTGTTCATTTTCTGAAAAGGATTTGAACAAGCCTAAACATAAAATGTATTTTTGATCCCTTATTGATATCGTTTTTATGATTGATTCTCCTTCAAAGAAAGCACCTTTATTTTCGGAAGATAAGATAAGTGCTGTTGATGCTATTTCAAAAGCTCAATATATTGCCTTTGCACCCTACATTTTTCAAGCATCTGTTTTGTTGCGCGACTTTGGCATTTTGCAAGCAATAGATCAGTCGAAAAAGGAAGGCTTGACCATCCCTGAAGTTTGCAAAGCGGTTAACAAAAAAAATTATGCCGTGCGAGTTTTACTCGAAGCCGGATTAGGCATAGGATTAGTGTATCGTAAAGAGGGAAAATATATTTTATCCAAAACCGGACACTTCTTTATCAATCATCAGATGGCTGTCGTGAATACAGACTTTATGCGCGATGTTTGTTATGACGGAGCACAAAACCTACGGGCTGCCTTAGAAGAAGGAAAACCTGCCGGATTGTATCATTTGGGCAATTGGGATACTATTTATCAAGGCTTATCATTGCTGCCCGAGCCTGCCAAAACCAGTTGGTTCAATTTCGATCACTACTATTCCGATAATGCCTTTCCGGAAGCTATGGCTATCGTTTTTGCTGGAAAGCCTAAGAAAGTAATGGACATTGGTGCCAACACCGGAAAATTCTCCCTCGCCTGTTTGGCTTATGATCCGCAAGTAGACATCGGCTTGGTTGACTTGCAAATCCAACTAAATGTAGCCAAAGAAAATATTGAAGCTGCCGGATATGGAAACCGAGTAACTTATAATCCTCGAAATGTATTAGATAAAGACGCAAAACTCCCTACCGGTTATGATGTCATTTGGATGAGCCAATTTTTAGATTGCTTTGCCGATGATGAAATAATTTCCATTTTACAAAAATGCCATGAAGCCCTGCCTGCTCACGGTCGCATTTTTATCAATGAAACCTTTTGGGATGTCCAGCGTTTTGATGCTTCTGCCTTTAGCTTGCAAATGACTTCACTGTATTTCACCACTATGGCAAACGGAAACAGTCAAATGTATGATAGCGAGGTATTTTTCAAATTGATAGATAAAGCCGGCTTCAAAGTAGTTCACCAACATGATGATATCGGACTTAGTCACACTATTTTAGAAATTCAAAAGAAATAATCCTTTAGGCTCATTAACAGACTCTTGTTTATTGCTTGAAAATAGAATTAAAGCGTGAAATTGACAATTGAGCATTGGTTAAGACTGACTAATTATGGTGCTTGGATAGATGGACAAACCTTAACTCAAGACATTACATCTGCCGAAGCCCTTTTTCGATCCCAAGCTTTCAACTATGCAAAGTTTTTTAAGATGGACCAACTATGCAAATGGGCGTGGTTAGGAACTGAATTATTGCTCAATAGAATTGAATCTTCGATTAAACAATCGTATAACAAAAGTCAAATTGCCGTAGTGTTTGTTACAGCAGAAGGTTGTATGGAAGTGGACAAACGGTATCGGCAATCCATGCACACAATTCCAAGCCCTGCTTTGTTTGTTTATACACTCAATAACATCATGTTGGGCGAAGTTTGTATCCGACATGGCTTTAAAGGGGAACAAGCCTGCTTGTCAAGCAAAGATTTTGATGCCGATGAACTTTTCTTTTGGGCGGCCGACCTACTCACCCATCGTGGGATGGATGCTTGTTTGTTAGGCTGGATAAACATGTCCAATCACCAACCCGATTTGTGCCTTTTTTGGGTTACCCAATCCGGCAAAGGTCAACCCTTTTCCATACAGTCATTGCAACAACTGTATTCGACAAATGGGTTTATGTAAACGATCATTGACCCATCCTATATTCATATTTTTAAACTTAAAAAACAACAACTCGAAATTCACGCCTGACTTTTTGTCCTCTTACTTTGTGCTGGCAAGTTTATTGACAGTACTTTTGCGCGATGTTTTTCAAAAAAAGAAACACTATGACGGAACAAAATCTCGACAAAGAACCAGCTGTAAGTCAACAATCGGACAACTTTACTGAGAATGTGGCTCAAGAGGAAGAATTAGCCAGAGCTTTAAATACCGATGACAGTATCCCCGGCAATCAATTTTTGAATGAAGAACCCGGCAATGATAGCGAATTGGAAACGGTGAAAGCAGAATTGGCGGAAATGAAGGACAAATACCTTCGCCTTATGGCAGAGTTCGACAACTTCAGACGACGTACCGCCAAGGAAAGAATAGAATTAACACAAACCGCCGGAAAAGAAATAGTTGAAGCCCTTTTAGTAGTATTAGACGATGCCGATCGGGCAGCTAAACAAATGGAAGCTAGCAACGATACAGTCCAAATAAAAGAAGGAATTGCCTTAGTTTTCAACAAGCTGCATACTGTCTTACAACATAAAGGATTGAAGAAAATGGAAAGCGTCAAACAACCTTTTGATGCAGACCTACATGAAGCCATAACGGAAATTCCTACCGGAGACGATACCCTAATCGGCAAAGTGGTAGATGAAATTCAACCGGGATATTATCTGAACGACCGCCTCATTCGCCATGCCAAAGTGGTAGTGGGTAAATAAAAACTGACCCACAATTTTTATATGTCAAAAAGAGATTATTACGAAGTGCTGGGAGTGGCAAAATCTGCCAGTGCCGACGAAATAAAAAAGGCTTATCGCAAGATTGCCTTACAATTTCACCCCGACAGAAATCCGGGTAATAAAGAAGCTGAAGAAAAGTTTAAGGAAGCAGCCGAAGCTTATGATGTTTTAAGCAATGCGGATAAAAAAGCACAATACGACCGTTTCGGCCATGCCGGTATGGGTGGCGCAGGACAAGGCGGATTTGGTGGTGGTGGCATGCGCATGGAAGACATCTTCTCCAACTTTGGCGATGTTTTCGGCGACGATATGTTCGGTAGCTTCTTTAGCGGCGGCGGCGGCAGACAGGGCGGTAGAAGGCAAGGAACGCGCGGAGCCAATCTTCGGGTGAAACTGAAAATGACTTATGCTGAAATTGCCAATGGTGCCAACAAAAAAATCAAAGTAAAAAAGCACGTAGTCTGCAACACTTGTAGTGGTAGCGGCGCAAAAGATAAAAATGCCGTTCAAACCTGTGGCACTTGTGGCGGTAGCGGACAAGTGCGCCGTGTCAGCAATACCTTTTTAGGACAAATGCAAACGGTTACCACATGCCCAACTTGCAATGGCGAAGGCTCACAAATCACTTCAAAATGCCCTGTGTGTAAAGGAGAAGGACGGGTGTATGGCGAAGAGACATTAAGCATAGACATTCCACCAGGTGTGCAAGACGGAATGCAACTCAGCATGAGTGGAAAAGGAAATGCCGGCGAAAGAGGCGGCCCCGCAGGCGACTTGCTCATTCTGATAGAAGAAGAAAAACACCCAACGCTCAAACGATATGACTTAGATGTGGCATATCAACTCTACATCTCCTTTGCCGATGCAGTGCTTGGCACGAATGTAGAAGTACCCACCATTGATGGAAAAGCAAAAATTAAAATTCCGGCAGGCACACAAAGCGGAAAACTATTCCGGTTAAAAGGAAAAGGCTTTCCTGCTTTCCAAAGCTATGAACGCGGAGATGAATTAGTGGAAGTAAATGTATGGTCGCCACAAAACCTAACCAACGAAGAAAGAGAAATGATGGAAAAACTACGTCATGCACCTAATTTCCAACCCACACCCGGTGCGGCTAACAACAGAGAAGATCGTAGCTTTTTCGACAAGATAAAAGATGCCTTTGGTAGCTCTTAATTATCGCGTTTTTTATTCCGTCTAAAAACATATTGCTATCGCTGTCTGACCTTAATGGTAGGCAGCGATATTGCTTTACGGAAAATAACGAGTAAAAAAATCTACTGTAACGAATATTATTACCTTTGCTCTTCGCATGAGCCAAACATTATCTATTGTCATTCCTGCCTATAATGAAGGTGCTACCATCCACCATATTCTCAACAAGGTCAAAGATGTAGCCTTATTGCAAGGATGCAACAAGGAGATCATTATTGTCAATGATTGCTCGAAAGACAATACCGAAGCCGCTATTCTGGCGTATCAAAACAACCATCCCGAATTGCCAATCACCTATTACAAACATGAGGTAAACCAAGGAAAGGGAGCTGCTATTCGCACTGGAATAAAAAAAGCAACCGGCGATTGGGTCATTATTCAAGATGCCGATTTGGAATATGATCCGCAGGAATACAACATCTTGCTTAAACCTATTTTGGATGGTTTTGCCGATGTCGTTTTTGGCTCTCGTTTCATGGGTGGAAATCCACACAGAATCCTATTCTTTTGGCATTCTATTGGCAACCAATGGCTTACCCGCTTATCTAACATGCTTACCAACCTAAACCTTACTGATATGGAAACCTGTTACAAGCTTTTCAAACGCGAAATCATACAAGGTATTCATTTGAAAGAAAATCGCTTTGGCTTTGAACCCGAAATTACGGCAAAAGTTTCCCGCATTCCAAAAGTTCGTATTTATGAGGTTGGCATTTCTTACTATGGACGTACCTATGAAGAAGGTAAAAAAATAGGCTGGAAAGACGGTTTTCGAGCTATTTATTGCATTTTGAAATATAATCTCTTTCAGTAGAAAAAGGAAATCGTCCCTACACAGAAATCAAAAATTGATTAGACTGATAGCCCAGTGGCATTTATGCGATTTAATTTGCTAAAAGGAACTACTTCTATAACATTGTTTCTTGATGATATTGTTTAAAAAAGTGTGTATCCAGATTTATATTGTCTATTTTATTAAATTTAGAAACCGCACTGTAAGAGTGCGGTTTCTAAATTAATTTTCACCATGATAGTGCAATATTTAAATATGAAATATATCAATTCATCAAGTTAAGTCTATACTGTAAAACTTCCATAATCACATAAAAAAATATAACAGCAGCCTAAACAAGATTCCCCTATTAGTGAAACTAAAGGTTGGTGAATTATTTCATAAAAAATGTCTGTACTTTTTGTGCAATTCGTTGCCTGTCAGCATCTGTAAGATTGGAGCCTGAAGGCAAACACAATCCATTTTCAAAAAGCGTTTCCGAAACCTTTTTTCCATAGAATGGAGCATGGGCAAATATAGGTTGTAAGTGCATCGGTTTACACAATGGTCTGGACTCGATATTGTCATCTAATAATGCCATTCTCAAATCTTCTCTTGAATGACTGCAAATTGTCGGATCAATAGTAATAGCCGTCAGCCAATGATTAGAGAAATAGTCGGCATCGGGTTCGTGTAAGATTTCTACTCCTGCTGTACTACGGAATAAGTCTAAGTAGAACTTGTGCATTTTACGACGTGCTTCAACCCTATCTGCCAACACCTCCATTTGACCCCGACCAATTCCCGCTGTAATATTGGACATACGGTAGTTGTAGCCGATGTGTGAATGTTGGTAATGAGGCGCATTGTCACGAGCTTGGGTGGAAAGGAAAACGGCTTTGTCTTTGTCTTCTTGCGTGTGACAAACTAAGGCACCGCCGCCCGAAGTAGTGATAATTTTGTTTCCGTTAAAAGAAAGCACGCCAAACCGACCAAAGGTACCACAAGCCTTTCCATGATAGGTAGATCCTAAGGCTTCAGCTGCATCTTCTATCAATGGAATATTGTATTTCCGGGCGATGGCTATAATTTCTTGCAACTTTGCGGGCATCCCGTACAAATGCACCACGATGATGGCTTTGGGTGTTTTTCCTTTTGCTATTCTGTCTTGTATGGCTTCTTCCAAAGCGATGGGACACATATTCCAGGTATCTTTTTCCGAATCTATAAATACCGGTGTCGCCCCCAGATAAGCAATAGGATTGGCAGAAGCTGAAAAGGTCATAGACTGACAGATAACTTCATCACCATGAGAAACACCACACTCGATTAGAGCAAGGTGCAGAGCTGCAGTACCGGAAGATAAAGCTGCTACCTTAGTATCCGCTTGTAAATATTGCTCAATGTCCACTTCAAAACCGTTCACATTAGGACCGAGAGGTGCTACCCAATTTTCATCAAAAGCTTCGTGGATGTATTTTAGTTCATTGCCTCCCATGTGTGGAGAAGAAAGCCAAATTTTTGAGTTCATAATTTGTTAATATTTTTACCATTTTAATTGTTTTTAGCCAAAAGAAAATCCGTAATATACAAATGTCTTACCCCTTCTATCGAATCTTTCCAAAACTCATCAATCGAAATTACATATTTAGGGTATTGATCGTTTATGGATAATAAGTTGCCAAATTCTCTATTTACTGTTTGCTCATTCTCTAATTTATAAGCCACTTGTATGTAAATTTTATTTCCTTGTTTTTCGGCAACAAAATCTATTTCTGTTTGATCTAATTTTCCTACATAAACATGATACCCTCTTCTTTTCAATTCCAAAAATACGATGTTTTCCAAAATTCCACCAATCATTCGATCACGATTTCCCATCGTAGCATAAATAATTGAAATATCACTTACATAAAATTTTTCCTGAGTTTTCAGGATTTCTTTTCCTTTAATATCATATCTTGGAACACGATACAAGATAAACGCTCCTTCTAAAGCATTTAGATAATTGTAAACCGTATTAATATCTATTTTTCGTTGTTGACTTTTGAAGTAATCAGCAACATTTTTACCCGAAAAAGTATTTCCGATATTGTCCAACGCATATTTTATGACTCGTTCTAATAATTCAACATCTCGAATTTTATACCGTTGAACTGTATCTCGCAAAATAACCGAAGAATAAATATCGTACACCACTTTGTAAGCCGATTCTTCAGGATAATTTGCGGAATGAATTACAGGAAAACCTCCCATTCGCAAATAATGTGAAAAAAGATTTTGCTCATTTTGTTTTTCAGTAAAATAATGTTGGCGAAAATCTAAAAACTCTTTATACGACAAGGTATAAACAGATATTTCTACAAATCTACCTGCCAAATAAGTTACCAATTCTGATGATAATAAATGAGAATTGGAACCCGTAAGATAAATATCCACATCAAAATCGACCAAAAAAGCATTGACCGCTTTTTCCCAATCGTTTACTTCTTGAATTTCATCCAAAAGCAAATAATATTTTTGATGGGTTTGAATTTCATCTTTTACAAATTGATACAGCTTAGATGCCGAAAGTATTTCAGCATTAACAAAACTCTCAAAATTAATCGTGATAATCTGCTCCGCTAAAATACCTTGTGCAAACAATTCTTTTTTCAATAATACCAATACGTTTGATTTGCCAGAACGCCTGATTCCGGTAATCACCTTTATCTGTGGTTTATCAATAAAAGGTTTTATTTCCTCTAAATAACTGGGGCGAAAATCATTGTTTAGGGTTATGACCACAAAAATAGTGAATTATTTTTAGTTTTTATGGTTACAACCATAAAAAATTTTTATAGAGATTAATTCACCCTTTGTGACTTTTTCCGCTCTGCGAAACTTTCAGTTTAGCAGTTGCTATGTTATTGCCAGTGGCAATAAAGAAAGTAACAAACATTTTATAGTATTTTCGGCTTTCAAAAAAGAACCTTAAATGACTTACAGTAATGCCGACGGTTTTAAAATCCGCAATCAATCGGGATTGCATTTTTTGACTTTTACAATAGTGGGTTGGATTGATATTTTTACAAGGCAATGTTATAGAGATTTGATTTTAGAAAGTTTTAGATTTTGTCAACAGAAAAAGGATTTGAAGATAGGCGCTTGGATTATTATGAGCAATCATATTCATACAATATGGCGAGCTGAAAATAATAATTTAAGTGATTTGGTTCGTGATTTTAAAACCTTTACAAGTAAAGCCTTATATGAAATGATACAACAACAAAATGAAAGCAGAAGAGAATGGTTGAATTATATGTTTGGCTATTTTGCAAATGGCACAAATGCTAATAAACAAATCAAAATATGGACAAACAACAACCACCCCGAAGAAATCTTTTCTCAAGATTTTCTAAAAACCAAATTGGATTATATTCACAATAATCCTGTAAAAGCAGGTTTAGTTTTTAATGCTTCAGACTATATATACAGCAGTGCAATGGATTATGAAGGCAAAAAAGGTTTGGTGGAATTAGAGTTTTTGATGTAATTTTTTGTTCGCTAAAAGCGAAAACATAGATTCTGCGAAACTAAAAGTTTCGCAGAGCTAATTACAAAAATATTCTTATCAATACATCAAGCCAAAATGCCAAAGCGGAATTGTATTGAGAAAGCCTTTTTCGATATGGTCTTTCACGATAAATCCTTTTTCGGAATGGGCGATTTGTTTTGAACCTTTATTTTTTCCTCCGATTTCAAAATCCATGCTATCAATTTTGAAATCTACCATTGATGATGCAACAACAGGGTGACTTGCTCTTGTTTGATTGAGAAAAAAAGTTTCTCTAATGTTTCCGATATTTTGACTTTCCTTGACCAGATTATAAACTAAATTGGTATTGTCCAAAAATATCTTTTCTACTTTTCCCAATCCACGAATTCCTCCTGTTTCATCTCGAAGTTGAGCAATCATTCCGGCTTCTTCAATGTAGAGTAAATAGTCTGCCACATTATTTCGGCTAATATTGAGCATTTCGGCAATCTTGCTCCTATTGGGTTTAAAAGGTACACTTTCTGCCACAATTGCCAATAAATGTTTGAGTTTTCTTCCCGTTGATATATTCATTCCAGCAAATACAGGAATGTCTGTTTCCAGGGTTTGATTGATGACTTGCATTAATCTCAAATCAAAATCATCTTCTTTGGCAAAAGGATAATAACCTCTTTTGAGATAATCAGCAAACAAAGGTAGCGGATGTGGGATTTGGGGCAAATTTACCTGATGATTGAGTATTTCTTCCAAAGTAAACAGGGGTACATCTATCTGATGAAACATCAATAAATATTCACGAAAAGACAAACCTTGCATGGCGTACATCACGGCTCTACGGCTTAAATCGGCGGTGCCTTTTTTGATGTCTAAAACCGAGGACCCAGTGAAAACCACCATCAAATCTTTGTGATAATCATACATCAGTTTCAACTCTTTAGACCAATCAGGATATTTGTGAATTTCGTCTATCAATAAATGAGTTCCCCCTGCTTTTACAAAAACATCTGCCAAATCCACCAAACGATTTTTGGCAAAATAAAAATCTTCGGCTGTAACATACAACACTTGATTTATGGGCAAGCTGGATTTTATGTATTGCAATATTAATGTGGTTTTGCCTATTCCACGAGGACCTGTCAAACCAATGAGACGGTTTTGCCAATTGATACCATGAAACATATACCGCATAAAATCGGTTTTTGTTTCATGAATCAATTGATTAGAATATTCAAATAAAGCTTCCATTTTTTTTACCTTTGGACAAAGGTAGGGAAAATTGCACTGTTATAGTGCAATATTTGGATGAATTGCACTTTGATGGTGCAATATTAGAAGTGTTTGGTTTTACAAGGCACTCAATTTTCATCGAATGCTTCGTGGTAGTATTTCAGTTCATTGTCTCCCATGTGTGGGGAAGAAAGCCAAATTTTTGAGCTCATAATTTGTTATTTTATCCCAGATTTTGCAGTAGGATTATCCAGTAAGACTTAATGGCAGTTTGGCATTTTCTATAAAAGAGAAGAGGCTGTCATACCATTGCCTTTTTTTTAAGGGTACAGACATTTTTAGTACGCCATCT
>JAFDXP010000070.1 GCA_018267875.1 Bacteroidota bacterium
CAACCCAGACACCGCAGGCTACCTAACACGCACCGGCGTGCAAACCGAAAAAAGGGACGATGCCATTCGGGTGCGCGAAATGCGTTTCAGGCTGCGATTTACCGACACCAGTGCCGAAGACAGACGCATCGAAATCACGAAGCCACCCCTAATCACTAACCACTAACCACTAACCACTAATCACCAAACCATATACGGGTAGAGCTTTCTCAACTCTTTTACACGCGGCTTTTGATTTATAATCTCGCGTATCCGGGCTGGAAGAAACAAGGTGATGATTTTGACAATTTGAGCCGAACTTAAATCAAATTCGTCCACGAGCTGTTCTATTATAGCGTCCCAGCTCTTGATGCCGAGCAAATACATTATGTAGTAATACCTATATGCTATCTTATCGTTTCGGCGATCTATCAAAACAGCACTTCGACCCAGGCGAATTTCATCCGTAGCCGCTACAGGAAACTCGTCAAATAACAACGTCTGATGGAAGTGTGCGCCGCGCAAGGGTTGAGTGTGCTTACCCGCAAATATACAACACGCCGCTGCACACTTACAAAAAACTTATCCAACAAAAAAGCCCCATACCTACAGGGCTTTGCGTTGGGCATTTTTAATCTTATGAAGCAATGTTTTTGAAGGGCTATAACATAATAAAAAAAGCCGTTTTGAAAAATCAAAAACGGCGAAAAGCAATACAGTAAAGGATTTTCCGAAATAAATTTGTGTGGTTTCTTGTGTGGTATTTGTGTGGTTTGTTGTGTGGTTTTTGTGTGGTCAACAGTTCTATTGATAGTAATTTTCTAAACTTATTTTGTCTGATATGGCTTTACCAATTTGCCTTTTAACTTTTAACTTTTAACTAACCACTAACCACTAACCACTAATCACTATTTTAAAGCCATTTTAAAAACGATTTATACACCTGTTCAAACTGCGTTACCAGCGCGGGCAGCTCGGAATAGCGGTACTGGTTCAGCTTCTTGTGCAGATAGCTACTTTTCAGCATCCAATCATCCAGTCGCGGCATATCCACCTTGCGGTAATTGCGGGGAAGGTCTTTGGTTTCGGCAGTATGCCATCGCATTTCGTGCGCACGGCTTATTATCTTCCGGCGCATCGTTTCTGCTCGTTGCTCTTGTGCATCTTGCTTCTTCAGGTACTGTATAAGCCCTTTGGCTTCTTCCGAGGTAAGCTCTTTGGTGCTGGTGGTGCGCTGCTGGCTGGCTCCCAAAACTATAATTTCCTTTTGACCTTGTAGGTGTAGCTTAGCTATCATTGAGCGTATGCAACATATTTGTGGCTTTGTGGCATTCATATCTTTAACTTTTAACTTTCAACTAATCACTAATCACTAATCACTAATCACTAATCACTAATCACTAATCACTAATCACTTCCATTCGTTCTCCCAATACCTGTTTCGCAAGTATTTTTCGGGATCCGCTTTGGTGCGCCAGGCGTTTGCGGCAAGGTAGCGATCGTAAGTAGCCAACCCTGCCCATGCCGTTGTAGTAATGTACAGTCAAATTTAAAGCCTAAATAGGGCAACCAAAATTATTCGGTTCTCAGATTTCACCAAGTCTGGTCGCCAAGTCGGATCAAGCGTTGTGGTGGAATATCCTGTTTGTGATGTAACGCCTCCTGGACCGGCAAAATAAGGTACACTACTTTCTCGATGCACATACTCAATTCTGAACGTTAAACTTTGATTTGGCATAAAATCTAAATTGGTTGAACAGTCCCAGCCGGAGAATTTATCACCTGCATTTACGCTAAATGGAAAGGCTCCTTCAGTTTTAGTAGGATCATTGGGGTTGGGTAATGGACTCGCTTGACCGGTAGGATAAAGCACTAAATATCGTCCGGGATTTGTCATGTAGCCACCACCCAATGTCCAAGCTATTTTCTTTTTGAAAAACCAAATTCGATTATAGAACATAATGCTGGCAAAATATTGCGCTGGTTTGGTACTGTCTGAATTATTAAACCCATTTACGCCGCCACCTTTTTCAAAACCAATATCGCCTGTTAAAGAGAATGCCATTTGCGATATACTTTTTGATTTTGGGTTATTGTAATAACGAACTAACAAACTGTTATCCGAATGGAATCTTTTTCGTTTTGGAATTCCGGCTGCATCTGAGCCATAATAGTTGTTGGTAAGCAGTTTTAGGTTGCTATTTGGAATCCATGTGATGTTTCCACCAAACCCTGGCATAGCATTAAATTTTCCGTAACTCTGCCACCCGTTTATTACCCAAGGCTCTATTTTGATGTGTTTGGTTGGGAAAAATTGAAACCTCAAACCATTAAAAAACCAAGGTGTATTGTCGCTGGTAAATGATGCTTGATATTCCCAATTTTCAGGTTGGTAATAGGAGTTTAAGCCGATGTATGACATAAACATTCCAGCATCTATATTAATGCCGTTCCCTTTGTTGATGTGATAACCAATGTATGCCTCACTTAAATAACGATAAACGTTGGTTAATTGATATTGACCACGATAAGAACTATAATCATTTCGAGGCACAACAACTGAACGTGTCCCAAACTGGGTCATAAATCGGGCTCTTGCATTATTGTAGTTAAAATCTCCACCAAAATGCAATGCAGATAATTCAACTTCATTGTTTCGAGCTAATGCCGTAGAGCCAATAACCGTATTGTCGTTTGGGTTGTTGAAAGAATGGGTATAGTTTACATCAACAATCAAACTGGGAGTGTAGTATTTCCAGTTTTTGAAAACAGAACTATCCCTTCTATCACTGCCATTTTGCCAAGTTTGGTCTATTCCTTCAAAAGGTTCAGTTTGACTTTGGTTGGATTGTGCAATGGCAATAGTGCAATCAACTAACATCATTAAAAGTGTTAAATGTAATTTCATTGTTTTTGTTTGTTGATATTTAGCAAAAGTAAAATTTAGAGGCTTTAAGTTTGATAGTCGTTGGGGTTTACATTTTAGCTTTAAAGTAACACCAAGTTTTATTTTCGTTTGGAAGAATAAGTAAAATTTCCTGACTTTCCCTTTCAAACTAAATCTTCCTGAATACTAAGCAGATTAGTTTTTTTTCCGAATTCATATTTTTGATTTGAAACGCCGAGAGAACTCAGTTACTTTTGATGCTTAAAATACCAAATCACTTAACACATGCAAGTTTGGAACGAATACTTAGAGCAAAACAAACAACGTTTTTTAAATGAACTGTTCGATTTGTTGCGCATTCCGTCTGTCAGTGCAGATAGTCAATACAAAGGAGATGTTGCAAAGTGTGCCGAAGCAGTAAAACAAAGTATGCTTCAAGCCGGTTGCGATCATGCTGAAATTTGCCCAACAGAAGGACATCCTATTGTTTATGGAGAAAAAAGAGTAGATGCCAATGCACCTACTGTTCTCGTTTATGGACACTATGATGTACAACCAGCCGATCCGTTAGAACTATGGACCAGCGGACCTTTTGACCCGGTTGTAAAAGATGGAAAAATTTATGCTCGTGGTGCTTGTGATGATAAGGGACAAATGTTTATGCACATCAAGGCTCTGGAAGTGATGGCAAAAACAAATTCGTTGGCGTGTAACATCAAGTTCATGATCGAAGGTGAAGAAGAAGTAGGCTCTTCCAATCTTGGAATATTCTTAGAAAAAAATATAGAAAAGCTAAAGGCTGATATCGTTTTGGTTTCCGACACTTCGATGATCAGCATGGAACATCCTTCCCTCGAAACTGGTTTGCGTGGACTCGCCTACATGGAGGTAGAAGTTACCGGTCCTAACCGCGATTTGCATAGCGGTGTATATGGTGGTGCTGTGCAAAATCCTATCAATGCTTTATGCAAAATGATTGCTTCTTGCCATGATGAAAATAACCACATTACTATTCCTGGATTTTATGATAAGGTAGAAACCCTTAACGATGAGCAACGCAAAGCACTGAACGCTGCCCCATTTGATCTGCAAGAATATAAGACTGATCTTTCAGTTGGAGATGTGTGGGGAGAAAAAGGTTATACAACTTTAGAACGTACTGGCATTCGCCCAACACTTGATGTAAACGGCATTTGGGGCGGTTATACGGGAGAAGGAGCTAAGACTGTTTTGCCTTCAAAAGCTTTTGCAAAAATCTCAATGCGCTTAGTCCCACATCAAACTTCAGATGAGATTGCTACTATGTTTCAACAGTATTTCGAAAAGAATGCTCCGGCTTCTGTAAAGGTTAAAGTTACCGCCCATCATGGTGGCGAACCGGTAGTAACTCCAACCGATAGTATCGCCTACAAAGCCGCCTCTAAAGCAATCTCCACCGCTTTTGGTAAAGATCCTATTCCAACTCGTGGCGGCGGATCAATTCCTATTGTAGCCTTGTTTGAAAGTATCTTAGGACTGAAAACAGTTTTGATGGGCTTTGGTTTGGATAATGATAATATCCATTCTCCCAATGAAAAATATGATGTGGCAAACTACTACAAGGGCATTGAAACGATTCCGTATTTCCACAAATATTTTGCTGAAATGAGTAAGTAAATTTCCAATGATTTTTTACTGTTTCAAAAGGAGCAACTTTACTAGAGTTGTTCTTTTTTTTTTACTCCTATGTATTCGCTGATATGGCTTTAGCCGCAAGGAATGCACTCGACCAAGCATGTTGAAAATTGAACCCACCTGTTAACCCATCAACATCTAAAATCTCACCGGAAAAATAAATTCCTGATTTACATCTGCTTTCCATGGTTTGTGGATTGATTTCAGATAAAGGAATACCACCACAGGTTACGAATTCCTCTTTGTATGTTGTCTTTCCATGTATTGTAAAGTGGTGTCTAATAAGCATTTCTATCAACTTGTTTTGTTGTGCAGCGTGAAGTTCTCCCCATCGTGTTTTCTCGTTAATACCTGCGTTTTGCAAAAGATAATCCCACAGTCTTTTGGGTAAGTTAAAAGGGTTTTTATGTTGGATAATTTGTGCCCCTTGTTGTTTTCTTAATGATTGGAATATTTCTCTAATTGTCGGCTCTGTTGTCTCTCCAAGCCAATTTATTTGAATCGTTGTTTGGTACAATCGTTCCTGCATCAAGCGTGCAGCCCAAGCGGAAGCTCGCAAAACGGCAGGTCCGCTCAATCCCCAATGAGTAATCAACAGATCTCCATTTGTTTGAATTTTGGATTGGCTAATTCGAATAGAAACGTCGGAAACCGATAACCCCATTAATTGAGTGATAGGATGGTTGGGTAAATTGAATGTGAAAAGTGAAGGAACCGGAGTAATTATGGAGTGCCCTAATTTTTGTAACCATTTATATTGCTCAATCTTTGGAAACCCGCCACAGGCAACTACTATTTTGTTCGCTTCAAAAATGGTTTGATCAGAAAAATGAAGTATGAAATTCTTATTTTTTTCTTCAATGTTCGTAATGGTTTTATGAAACAACACTGTTGTTCCGTTTGCAATAAGTCGTTGCCAGATGGCATCTATAATTGTTTGTGAATTGTTTGTAACAGGGAACATTCTTCCATCTTGTTCTGCTTTTAAGTTAACTTTTTGAGCAGCAAACCAATCAATAGTTGCTTGAGCATCAAAATGGTGCAAAGCCTTACGGAGTAATTGTTTACCTCGTGGATAGTGATCTGAAAAATCATCAATGTCAAAAAGATGATGAGTTACATTGCACCTTCCACCGCCCGATGCTTTAACTTTTTGCAATGCTTTTCCGCTTTTTTCAAAAAGTAAAACTTCCCGATTAGGATCGAGTGGAATATTGGCAGCTGTAAAGCATCCGGCTGCTCCTGCTCCTATAATGGCAATTTTAGTAGTGGACAATGTAAAAAAATGATTGCTTGTACAAAGGAAGTAAAAAGCCATCAAGGGTTGATCATACTTACTGACAATTACGTAATTTTATCCACTTATTTTTTTATGCGCACCATTTTTTCTCGATTTTCAACTTTATTGACAAGCCTATTTTTTCTTGCCTTGGTTGCACAAGCTCAATCAAAAAAAGAAAGTGGCTTGGTTTGGTATAATGATGTCAATAAAGCCAATGCAGCTTCCATAAAAACAAAGAAACCCATTTTCGCATTCTTCACCGGAAGTGACTGGTGTGGATGGTGCCATAAACTGCAAAGAGAAGTGTTTGCAAAAAAAGAGTTTGAAAATTGGGCAAAGAAAAATGTGGTTCTTTTAGAACTTGATTTTCCACGAAACAAACAACTGCCAAAAGAAATTGTTGAGCAAAATGCCAGTTTACAAGAGGCTTTTAAAGTGCAAGGGTATCCTACAATTTGGATTTTCTTTTTAGAAAAGAATGCGGAGAAGAAATTTAATATTTCTCCACTGGGCTCTTTAGGATATCCTGAAGGTGCTGAAACCGGAAAAGAAGAAGTGAAATTTTTGGCAAATGCGAATGCAATTCTGAAAAAGAAGAAACCGTAATTATTTTAGATTACATACAAGCGTTTTGTAGATAAATATCGTCTTATGAACGAACTGACGTATTTCTCTATGACAAAGACTTTTTTCAATCCATTTTTAGCTGTTTATAAAGCTTTAGTTTGGTTTTTTGAAGTGGTGCGAAGCCAATTATTCAAACTGTTTTAGTTGGCGTATTCCTTTTTATTTTGCAGTTATGCGTACTTTTTTAATTTTCATAAATTGTAGCTTTTGCACGACGATTTAATTTGCTGTTGCGTACGCCATAAAGAAAATAAATAACCAATCCTATTACCAACCAAATCAAAAATCGCTCCCAATTAGTAGTGCCGGATTCACAAAGAAGATATGAGCAAGAAATAAACCCCAAAACCGGAATAAGGGAGTAGTTTTTTAGAAAGGTTAGCACACTTGTAATTGTACACAAAACTATGAAGGCCATGTATGGAATTTTTGTGCGAATTACACTCCAAGAACTAGACGGGAATAAGTCGCTCCAATGAAAATTGTAAAATAGAATACTGATGCCTACAATAAATAGTATCGGCACAATCCATTTACCATTAATGTAAGGTGTTTTAAATTTGCTTTGCGGACGATTCGGTTTATTTTGAAGTCGGAGTATGCCACCCGAAACAAGCGTAAAAGCAAATAAAGTTCCTACACTACAAAGGTCCACTACTTCTTTCAGGTTCATAAATAAAGCAGGAATGCCAACCACAAATCCTGTTAAAATCGTAGAAAATGAAGGTGTTTTGAATCGCGGATGAATTCTGGAAAAAATAGGAGGTAATAGTCCATCTCTACTCATGCTCATCCATATTCGAGGTTGCCCTAACTGAAAAACTAACAATACACTAGCGGTTGCAATCACGGCACTAATAGAAACAATTCCAGCTAACCAATGCAGTTGATGAGCTTGAAAAACATACGCTAAAGGATCCCCAACATTTAACTCCGAATAACTAACCATGCCGGTCAGAACTAAGGCAATGATGATGTATAAAATAGTGCAAACAATTAGCGAATAAAACATGCCTTTGGGTAAGTCTCGTTGAGGATTGACACATTCTTCAGCCGTAGTTGAAATTGCATCAAAGCCGATATAGCTAAAGAATACAGCTGCTGTTCCTCCTAATACACCGGTCATTCCATTCGGTAGAAATGGCGACCAATTTGATGGTTGAACATAAAATACTCCACATACAATTACTAAAGCAATAACTACTAATTTTAGAATTACCATAGCATTTGTTGTTCGCCTCGACTCTCTTATCCCTACATAAATTACTGCCGTAATGATTGCTGTAATGAAAAATGCAGGTAAGTCACAAATAATGCGAATACCTGCTATGACAGGTGCCGTGTTCCAAGCAGCAACGGCACTATTGCTACCGCTTGTTTTTGCTGTCCAATAATCCATCGTAAAATAAGTAGGAATATGAATGCCTAAACCATCTAAAAGAGTAGTGAAATAATCGCTCCATGATATCGCAACTGCAATATTCCCGATAGCATATTCCATCAGTAAATCCCAACCAATTATCCAAGCAACCAATTCTCCAAATGCAACATAAGAATAGGTGTATGCACTACCCGAAACGGGAACCATACTTGCAAACTCTGCATAGCATACGGCTGAAAAACCACAGGCTATTGATACAAATAAAAATAAAAGTACAATTCCAGGCCCCCCATTAAAACTGGCTGTACCGATCGTAGAAAAAATTCCTGCTCCTACAATGGCTGCAATTCCCATAAAGGTTAAATCTCGAACACCCAACACTTTTTTGAGTGATTCCTGTGTGCCGTGACCGTCAGACAAGCCAGTGGCAGCCTCTTCTTCTATTTGCAAAACATCTTTGGTGCGAAATAGTTGTTGCCACATAGTAAAGGGATTAAAAAGGAGAGATTTTGGTAAGAAAAGAATAATCGAAAAATAATAACAATTTACTTTTTTCAAAGCAAATTTACCTAAAAAGCGAAAGGCTGTTCGCTAAAATGGAACAGCCTTTTGCAGATAATTTTTTTATAAAAAGCTTTATCGAATCAAAGTAACATTACC
>JAFDXP010000071.1 GCA_018267875.1 Bacteroidota bacterium
GCAAAACGGTGCTGCAAGGCAACACAGATTCCAACGGTGAGATAGACATCAAAACCTTATCCTCCGGTGCATATCTGCTCAAAATAGGCGAGCAAACCATTCGGTTTTTGAAGGAGTGATGGGGGCAACACTAAAAATGTAGTCGAACGGCGTTATTCTCAATTACGGTTTCAGCAAGTAGTCCATATGCTTGGTGTATATTTTCTTTTGTCAACACCGATATTTTTTCGCCTTGAGCAAGAATTCTACCATCATACATCAGGGTTATATGGTCACCATATTTTCCGGCGAGATTTAGGTCATGAACCACACCAACCGTTGTCCATCCATGCTTTTTTACCAATTCACATAACTTATTCATAAAGTCAAACTGATAATAAACATCTAAAAAGGTTAACGGTTCATCTAATAATAAGTAATGAGGCTCCTGCTTTTTCGGCAACCATATTTGTGCAGCTACTCGGGCAAAATGAACGCGTTGTTTTTCACCCCCGCTAAGGGTTGCATAATTTCTATGGCGAAAGTCTTGCAAGTCAAAAAAGGAAATAGTTTCTTGGCAAACTGCTTTGTCTTGAGCAGAAGGCGCACCACGAAAAAAGGGATAACGCCCCATCAACACAACTTCCCAAACGGTTAACGGAAAACTGACTTCAATGTTTTGTGATAAGACTGCACGTGATTGGGCTAATTGATGCGTTTTAATTTGCTTGATGTTTTGATTTCCATAAAAAACTTGCCCTGATTTGGGGTGAATCATGCCACTCAAAATCTTAATTAGGGTTGATTTTCCGGCTCCGTTTGCACCTAATATTAGATTTATTTTCCCTGCTTGAAAGGCAACTGAAATATCTTGAAGTAAAAGCCGCTTCCCAATTTGGAATGATATGTTTTCGGCACGAAGCATAGAAATCAAAAAATATAGTTTTTTCGACGGAGTAATAAAATGAAAATAGGTACACCTACAAATGCGGTAACAATGCCTATGGGAAGCTCGGCAGGCCGAAAAAACATTCTTGCACACAGGTCGGCAAGACTAAGTAAAATGCCACCCAACAAGGCACTGTTGCGAATGAGATGACGATTGTCTGATCCACAAACCATACGTAATAAATGTGGTACAACCAAACCTACAAAACTGATGACTCCCACAAAAGCGGTTGCCACAGCTATCATCAACACGTTGACAGACAGAACAATAAGTTTTAAACGATTAATACGAATTCCCAGCATGACGGCTTCTTGTTCTCCCAACATTAAGGCATTGAGTTGATTGGCAAATCGTAGGGAAACAAGAATGCAAAGGGTTGTAGAAATACCTACAATGATAACGGAATGCCAGTTGGCACCAGAAAGGGTACCCATACTCCAAAAGGTGATAGATCGCGCTTGTGGG
Source organism: Bacteroidota bacterium (assembly GCA_018267875.1). Taxonomy (GTDB): domain Bacteria; phylum Bacteroidota; class Bacteroidia; order Chitinophagales; family Chitinophagaceae; genus JAFIGV01. The sequence goes on from JAFDXP010000071.1 coordinate 1,394, forward strand.
TCGCGGGCGATGTAAGAAAGAAACCCGACACCACTAATAAAAACAGCATTGATGGCTATGCCAATCAGCAAAAGCAAAACAACCGAACTTTTTCCGGTATCCTTTGATTGTGATAGTAGAAAAACAAGTAGGGTAGCAGTTAGCCCACCCAAAAAGGCAACTAATGGCAACGTCCATTCTCCTGTATTGAAGTGAAATGTGGCACCCAGAACAAAGTATAATGCTGCTCCAAATGCCGCACCACTGGAGGTTCCTACCAAGCCTGGCTCTACTATGGGATTACGAAACAAGGCCTGCATTAACGTACCGCCAACAGCCAAACTTGCTCCTACAAACACACACAAGATCGCACGAGGCAATCGAAGGTTTAGAAAAATACGTTCGTTCAAATTTTGAGACTCATTCCCTGAAATCCATTTATGCAAGGACGTGTTTATCTCCTCTAAGCTCAGTGTGATTGCTCCGTAACGGGCTGTTAGAAACAAGGTTCCTATCAATATCCCTATAAGCACTATGCTAAATATATTTTTTGACCGTTCAGTGTACACCTTGGTGAATTAGTTTTTGCAACATCAATACATTTTCACCGGTTCTCGGGCCGAGATACACAAGGTCATGTTCTTCAACTCTGTAAATACGATTTTTTTTAAATGCCCGTGTTTCTGATACGCCGGGAAGCTCTTTAATTTTTTGTGAAGAGCCAAGTCTGTCATAGCCAAAATCAGTCAGTAAAATCACATCCGGATCAGAGGCAACCACCACTTCAGCCGAAAGTTGACGCATTCCTTTTGTGTCTTCAACTGCCATTTTTCCACCAGCCCATTGAATCATTTTTGCAGCTGTACTGTTTTTAGTCATAACCAGATACATGTTTGTTGCCTGCCCAAAATGAATCACCAATACTTTGGTGGAGTCTTTATATCGAGCGGCACTGTCTGAAGCCATTTTCATCTCTTTATTGAGCTTTGCACAAAGTGAATCTGCTTGATGTTCTTTATGGAAATAGGCACCTATCTCTTTTATTAAAAGTTTAGTGCTGTCTATGGTTGCTCCTTTGATGAAAACCTTCATGGGTATTTTTAAGTCTTCCAATTGTTTTACTACATGTTCGGGACCAATATTGTTGTCATGAAGAATCAGGGTTGGTTTAGTTGCTAAAATTCCCTCTGCACTCAATGCCCGATGATAGCCTACTGTAGGAAGTTTTTTGGCATCTGGAGGATAGGTGCTGGAAACATCAACAGCTACCAAATTTTTTTGTGCACCTAAGGCAAAAATGATTTCGGTGTATTGTTTGGCAATACACACAATGCGTTCATTTCCGTTATTGTTTTCTGTATTGCCAAATCGTCCACAAGCTTGGAGCATGATGACGGTACAGCATAATACAATTATCTTTTTCATTGTTCTATAAAATTGAATAGTGGATAAAATATATTGGCAAGCAAATAGAAAAGAAGGTGGCGTTTGTTTGCCACCTTCAATTTTTTAGTTAGAAAATGTATTTCACACTTAAGCCGCCAAAACCATTTATTTTATTAGGAGCCGGAATGAAAGCATCCGGTAACTGGTTAAGGAAAACCATAGCGTAGTTTTTATTTTGTGTGATGTTGCTCAATCCTGCATATACATCAATACTAATGCGCTTTACAAACACATGTGTATAGCCCACTTTGGCGTTTAGCAAATGATAGGTGTTGGTTTGGTTGAGGTTGTCAGATGTGAAGTACATTTTGTCGCGATAAGAGTAGGTCATGTTTGCGTAAAAGCCCGGAGCTGTGGTCAAATCAAAACCTAAATTGGCAACTATAGGTGGCACACCTACTACTACATTATTGCTGTAATCAACAACTACTGCGGATTTTTTGTCGCTGCTCAAGGTTTGATACTGGAAGTTTCCATACTTGAAGTTAGAATAAGCCAAGTTTGCAAATGGGTTGATACTTCTTAAAAAGCCTTGAGATTTGTAAGCTACTCCACGAAGTGCTAATTCAATACCAAAATTATTTTGTTTTCCACCATTCACGGCGTAGGTGTATGACGTGGCTGTATTGCTGGCATTTGGCACGGCTACAGTTGTCATCTTATTTGTGTATTGGGTATAGAAACCGGCTAATTGATAATTAAGGCGATCACTAAACAAGGTTCCTTTGGTTCCTACTTCAAATTGAGTAGCAAATTCAGGTTTGATGTTTGTATTTATTTGCCCTGTTAAAGGAATAAAGAAATAAGAGCTTGTAGGTGCTTTATAGCCGGTGCTAAAAGAAGCATAAGCTGAAATTTCCTTAGCAAATACTTTATTAATGGCTATGTGTGGAGAAACCATATTGTTGAAGGTATTGGTAAAGCGACTTGGATTATGTGTTCCTTTAGGATTGCTGGGATTATTGTTGGTGGCTACATACATTCGATCGTTCAACTCTATACCTAAAGTACTATATCCGATACCCGCAGTTAAGGCAAGGTCATTTGGCATAGAAAGTGTCCATTCAGTAAAAAGTGATAAGGTTTTGGAAATGGTATATTGATTGCTTCTTAATGCACCCGGAATATTATAGCCGGAAAGGTTGAAACTATCTGCAACCATTGGATAGCCTAAGGTTTGTGCATTTTGCATTTGTGCTTCTATACCGGTGATTCCTGAAAGGATGAATCGAGAGCCTAGCGCGAATTTAGTGTTAAAGGTTGAACGTAATCCATAGTTAACAGCCGATTTGTCTGTCCATCCGCCGGCAGAACTGACGTTGCTGATTAACCCCGTACCAAATACAGTTGTTGTATTGGAAAGCTGTTCATTGAATTTGTAATCATGACTAACACCGGTTCTGAAACTGGTTACTTCGGAGTGTGCATTGTTTTTTACATAAAAGGGATTGCCTGAATAGTCAAGGGTGTCAAACTGTGCGATTGTCAATTCTCCATTGCGTTCATCATAGCTATGGCTATACCCGAAATAACTGTTTATGGTTTGTCGAGCATTAGGTGTAAAAGTTCCGAAGAAATTGACAAAATCCTTGTTGGATGCTGTGTGTGGAGCAAATCCATCATACTTTTGTTTTCCATAGTTTAATCGAATAGACGATTTTTCTTTGCTCAATTGAAGAGTGGTTGTATAGCGTTGCAATCCATAACTGCCTAAAATTGCTTCTTGCCCGATGGAAGATGTTCCTGGTTCAGGTTGAATTGTTTTTAAATTTACAACTCCGGCAATAGCTTGCCCATAAAGGGTCCCAGAAGGCCCCTTAACTACTTCTACGTTACCTACGGAGCCAAAGTCAATATCGTCCATCAAGGTAATGCCTTCTGCATCGGTAATAGGAATACCGTTTAGATATACTTTATAGCCTTGTCCATCAAAATTGCTATTGATGCCGTTGGTACCGCGAGTGCCGTTTCCATAACCTCGAATATTTAATTGTTGTCCGGCAGAAAAAGTTCTTCGTTCCATAATTACGCCCGGAATATTGGTATTGATAGCATCATCCATGAGCAAACCTGTTCCTCGTTTAATTTCTGCTTCACTCATCCTTCCAATAGATGCCGGTTGATATAGCATGGTTTTATTGGGGTTAGAGGTTGCTGTAATTTCTACTTCGTTTAGGTTTTTTGAAGTGAGTTGGAGTGCCACATTGATAACATCATTGCAACTCACCTTTTGAGTTACCGGTTCAAAGCCGATAAAGGAAATAGTCAGTTCTGTATTTCCCTTGCAGGGAATCGTAAAGTCACCGTTTTTGTCGGTCGAGGCTTCTTGTGTTCCGGATGCCCAAATTACTGCATTGGAAATTGGTTTACCGTTTTGAGCGTCGGTTACATGCCCTCTAATTTGAGAAGTTTGAGCAAAGGCAACCGTTGAAAATATGACGCAATATGATAGCGCGAAAAGATGTTTCATTTCAGTGTTTGATTAGAAAATGAGTAAGAATACATTAGCCTTTTCATTTCTGATTGTCTTTTGATTTTAAAGACTATCAAAAATGAAAAGCAGATTGGGAAAGCCTTTTAAAAAGGCAATAAAGGCTTAACTCAAAAACTTTGGAGGTGGTTGAAATAAATCAATCCACGGTGAATGGTAGGGGCTGTGGGGCAAAATGAGGTGAGGTAATTGTTGGCGATTAACAAGATATACAGCTATGGATTGTTCGGGTAAAAAAAGCTCTGATAAGAATTTAAAAAGTCGTTTGGCTGTTTGTCCCGAAGTTCTATCTGTTTCAACAGTTCTGCTTACTATTTCATTTAGACCGGCATAAAGATTGGTTTCTTCATGATCTTCTATGCACCAATAAATCAGGCAAGAATCATTTTCGGAATTTGCAAAAGCAACATCATACATTTTGCCTTGATAGGAAAACTCATTTTTTTCTTGCCAAATAATTTCGTGTTTGTTTTTATTCGAAACTAATATCGGATGGAGTTTGTATGCTGGATAATTAGAAAGCAGTTGCTGCTTTATTTCTTGCTTAATTGAATATTGCCTCGCTTTGAAAAGGATAGGAGTGCCGGCCATGTTAAAGGCTAACACCAAGAAGATTAATATGCTTATGTGTTTATTCAAAGCGACAAAGATAAAGTACTGAGCTGCGTAAAGTCAAGTAAATTTTAACTCCATAAAGCATAAGTATGGTAGGTGAAACCTTGCAGAAATTCATGTATTCAAAGGGAAGCAAGGTTTTTAATTCGAAGTATTTTAAGTCTTTGAAGTGGAAATGAAAAGGGAGATAGCAAAACAACTATGGCTTGAAGTATGTTTAATGGAAATGAAGCATGTAGAAAATTCGTGTTGAGTCTTATGATGTAGAACGAAAAATATAGTCAGTTCATGCTTTTAAAATAATTTTAAAAGGTTCCTTTTGTTTGAGAAGTAGAGTCAGAAAGGGTTTCCTTTTTTTTAGGTTCTGCTTTATGTGGCGGAGTAGAATTGAGTAATTCCCAAATGTTGTTGAAGGATTTTCTATAAGAAATTCCAATACCTCCTCTCCATATATTTCTATCTACCAACACATCATAACTGCTGGTGCGAAAGGCATTAAGTCGAACACGTCCATCTTTTGTCAATAAGTATTGAAGTCGGAAATCGCCGGCAGGATTCAAGTTGCTGGTGGTGCTGTTAGAAGAAGTTGGTCGTCCCCAGTCATAGGTACTACCCAATTCTAAGATAAGGCGGTCTTTAAACAAGTTTTTGCGAATGCCAAATGAAACTTCATTTCTGTTTACACCACCTGAAATTAAAGGATCACTCAAGTTGTAATTTTTGTATTTCAATTCAATAGAAAGATTAGGATCGCCCAATAGTTTGTTTACAACGTTTGTTAGTTGAGCTGATGCATTGGTAGAGATAAGTTCGCTGACGTTGTTAATTGCGCCGGTTGTAGCAGTTGTGGCATTAGCCATACCTTCTGGCGGGATAAAAGTGCCTATTAACAGCAAAGAGGCAACTTGATCAAATAGTTCGCGGTCATTTTGATTGATTTGTTTAAGTTTTTGATAGGCTAAGGTTCCCTCTGGCTTCGTATCTGCGAGGTCAATGTTGAAGTTCAGTTTGGGGTCATTTAAAGAACCAGTCATGTAAAGTTTGACAACTACATTTTGAGCTGTTTTGGCATCCCGTTCTTCTTGTGTACCTTTTATAAATTGTGTTTCCCGATCGGTTAATAAGTCAATCATTCTGGCGCGAGTTGTATAAAGTGCATTAATATTTAAGTTGGTAGCTGAAAGAGGTCCGTTAAAACTAATTTTACTACCGGAGTTGATGATGAAATTTCTTCTAAAGGCAAGCTGGCGAAGGGTAAAGGTGTAATCTCCCTCGTCAATTTCATAATTGCCATACATTTTTACATCATCATCAGAGGGCACATTGAGGGTGATAGTTCCGTTTCCTTTTGCGTTGATCATATCTCCGGTTGCAGGATCAAGTACCATAGTCATTTCGGCAAGGGGATTCATTTTCCCGATGATGGAAAGTGAAAATTTATTTCTTCGCTTTTGGTTCAACACCGATGTAGTGTCCAACGCACGAAAGCTGACATAGCTATATGAGCCAATGTCGCTGCTGGTTCTGATAGGGATGAATATATGGGAACGTTGAGCAGGAGAAGCGGTAATAGACATTTTGATGTCGTCCATTGGTCCTGAAATAGTCATTGATTCAACTGCTGCAACAAGATTTCCGTAGAAAGTGTTGTTTTCGTAGTCTTTTAAATTGAGTACTTCAATTTCAGAAGATGTCAGTGAAACACGATTGAAAGTCATATTCCGAAAACGATCGTGTGCAATTCCACCGGTTAAAATGGCCGGTCTGTTGGCATCATCTAAAACCATAATTCTTCCAAAGTCAATTTTATTATTATCCACTTTTAGTAAAGCGTAGGGAATGCGGTAATGCGTGCCGATCATGTCAATTTTTAGTGCAGCATTTCCAATTGTGATATCGCCTGAAATGTCTGGTTGTGTGGCCGATCCGTTGATATTGATGTTGCCGTTTAAATACCCTTCAAGTCTGCTTACATATCCATTCAGAATGGGCGATAGCCAAGCAATTTGTGCATAGTTAAATTGAAGGTATCCGTTTAAAAGTTGCGTGTTATTGCTATCAAGCGACATACTGCCTGCTGCTCTTATAGAATTGTCGCCATGAAAAATACCGCTTTGTGCATCTAATGTAATAATTTGCTTTTTTGACAAATAGCTGCCTATTAAATTAATGGTACCAAGTGTATCAGCACCAAGCGTAACATTAGTGGCCTTTAAATTACTCTGCAATTCCAATCCCGAAAAGAGATGATGCAGAGCTAAAGTTCCATTGATGTTTCCATTGGGTTGATAAATCGCAATACCTGCTAAGTTTCCAAGCATGGCTACATCAATATTTTTTAGGCTCACCAATAATGATTGATTGGTGGTTTCATTTTCGGTGTGTGCGGAGATCAACTGTGAACCTGACTTGAGTTTTAGGTTTTGAATTTGAAGAAAATCTTTACTAAAGGCGAAGTGATTTTCTGATAAAATTTCCCATCTGTTTTGGTTTAGGTAAAAGTCTGAAGGCAGTAAGTGCATGTACAGTGTATCGCCGCTAGCGTGTGCATGTCCGTTGATGGCAAGAGTCCCAACCGCATCATTTGATTTGGTAGCTACTTGAAATTGAATGGAGTCATTTCCAACCGTTGCATTGGCTTCAATGCTTGCCTTAATAGCATTGTTGCCTACTATCAGTTCGTTTGATTTCGCATGAACGGTCAATGTGTTGAAGTTGCCGTTTCCATTCAGCGTTACCCCATTTAATGTGATACCATATAGATAGCCATAAGGAATTGTTGCTTTCATGTCTAATTTCTGTTCAAATGTGTTCAATGAACCATTTAAAGTAGCATTGCTAAATCCTTTTACACCGGGCAGTAACACTGCAAAGAGACTGTCAATATGACGAGTTTGAACATCAAAACGAAGAGCTTGATTGGGTGCATATTTTGTGGGTGCTTTTATATAATTGGGCAAATAACCGGATACATAATATTGTACAGAACGAGGAAGGGTAGAAAGTTGGTAATTTCCTTTTACGTGAGCCACTAAATCATTGCTCTCGAGTACCATTATTTTTTCTCCATCTTCCGTAGTTGATCTTATGTAGATAGAGTCAACATCAAGCCTGTGTACATTTCTAACCAAATTGATGTTAAATAGTTTGGCATAACCATAGAAACTGTCAATGCTATTTCCTATAAAGTTTAAGTCAAAATCGGCGGTAGCTGTCATCGAATCTTTTGTAAAATTCAATGCTTTTAAATTGCTCTTTAGCAAGTTTGCCGTTGCGTTTATTTTCAGTTCATGGTTGTTAAAATCTGCGCTGCCATTGAAGGCTAAAGCAAGGTTTGGATCATCTACTAACAGTTTTCCATCAAACGTTTTTCTAGCTAAGGATCCTTCTGCATCAATGTTTTGATATCTGTAACCATTAAGGTCAAAATGGTTGACTTCACCATTTACTTTTACAGAAGCAATTTCAGGATCAAAAGCTACCCCTTGCACATTCGCATGAAGTGCAATGCTGCCTAATAATGGTTGACGAATTAATGTGCCGAGTTGAAATCCGGTAGAGGTAATTACACCTGAATAAGTTGCCTTTTTAGCAACCATGTTGGGGATAAAAAGTTTGATATTGGACTGTATGGAACCGAGATTAGTTTGTAGTAAGCCATTTGCGGCGAAGTTGTCAATGTAGCCGGTAAAACTTCCGTGATAAAATATTAGAGTTAACTTTTCTATCGCAATGTTAGGGTCGTTGCGGAGTTTAGGTGCATATTTTAAAACGCCATTTCCGGTAGTATAAACCATCCCATTTTCAAACTGAATAAAGGTTTGATTGATATCCGGTAATCCGGTCATTTTCAAGTTGCCTTTCAACGAAGAGCTGCCATCCGTTATATTTAACTCTTGGGCATTCAGCTTATCAACGGTTCCTTCTACTTCACCGGCTACGCGAACCGTAGTAGTATGAAATTGTCTTAAAGCAGGAGCAAAGAAAGCAATGTCTGAAGCATCAACATAAGAGTCTTGCAGTTTTCCCACCATTTTTACTTTGTAGATATAATCTAAAAAGTCGGGAAACCGTTTATAGTGCATGGCATAATACCCATTCAGTTTGCTGTTGTTTGTTTCCAGAAAAAGGTTTTTGCAAATGGAGGCATTAGGCGAAACAGACACGTCAGCCTTGAACTTTTTGATTTTTATGCCGGATCTTTCATTTGCATTCATGTCGTTAACCTTTCCCCAAATGGTGTCTTTGGTTATGTGGATATTTGAGGCCTGAATGTTGATGTTTTGAATGTCAATATGCCCTGGATCAAACTCATTGGGAAAGGCTTCTCGAACGGTTGCATCTAAAGTGAAAGCACAATTGTTTAATTGAATTGTTTTAGCGCGAAGCTGCCAGTTATCTGTATTGAAAGGGGTAGTATCAATGGTGTCAATAGGTTTTGGTTTTAATGAGTCAGGTCGGCCGCCTATATAATCTCTCAAAGTAACACCTGCATTTTCAACCAAAATTTTATTAAAAGAAGCTGTGTTTTTTTTTAAGTCTAAGCTCTCAGCTTGTATCTGCACATTGCCCAAGTCTATATCATAATCACTGCCTACCCATGCATCATCCATATGAAAGCGCGCATTTTGAATGTCTATCTTTCGTAGGTCAATTTCAAACGTGTTTGTTTGCTTTGACTTGTTGCTTTTTTTCCCGTTATCGAAAGCGTCAATGATAAATTGATAGTTCCATTCTTTGCTCGAATCTGTTCGATAGAGATGACCTAAAGCTTGATGCAGACCTATATAATGCAATACAGGTTTCCCTTTTCGCAAAAAAAACCAGTCTGTTATTCGCACTCTTGCTTCACCCGCATACAGTAGTGTGTCGCCATGATGATCTTGAAGATAAAGCCCTTGTAACAGTATGTGGTTTAGAAAATCTATTCGAACATGAGCAATATTAACTTTGGTTTGTAGCTTGTTGGCTAAGGCTTCTGTTGCTTTTTTTACAATGAAATTTTGAACGGGTGTGAAATTGATCAACACAACGACTGCAACCATCAGACCCATTAAGATGAGCAAGAAATTGCGAAGTATTTTTAAAAGTCGTTTCAACATGTTGTTAGAAGCCGTAAAATAAGATAAGTACAAAAATAATTCGCGAAGGGCATGGTAACGACAATAATTATGCCTAAGCCCAAAAAAGCTTGCCAAACATTAGTTCGATTTCCCTACATTTGCACCCGCAACGGTTTCCGTGTTTTACGGAATGAAAAGGGAATTAGGTGAAAATCCTAAACATTACCCGATGCTGTGAGCTTCATTAAAATACTCTTTTGTATCTCCACGCCACTGTTTCTTTAGAGACGGGAAGGCACAAAAGAGGAAGCGAGTCAGAAGACCTGCCGATGTTTTTTTTTACTTTGCTGCTTTCGGGAACAAAGGCACGGGTTGGATAACGTCTTACGCTATCTTACTAAACCGTCATTTCTATTGCAGCATATTGGAACTATGTTTTTTTTAAAAAACCAATATAATTATGCGCAAAACACTACTTTTTCTTGTTGCTCTGATTGTTGCTTTTCAAATGCAAGCTCAAACGATTGTGGCTACTTTTGACACCCTTTATTTATCTAAAGCGGACACATTTTATCTCAACAAATCTGCCAATATGGTAGATCTTGGTTTCTCTGATGGGAAAGTACATTTCCCTTATTATTACGATACTTCCTATGGCGGTTTTTGGTCAAAGGGTTTTGCTTATTCCAACATGAAAGACTCCGTTACAAATGGATTTGGAAATATGTATTCCGCAAAAGCAGGATCGGGCTATAGTGGCTCCGCTCAATATGTTGTTTGTGAGCCGGGATATGGCGCAACACCTAAAATAGACCTTTCCCGTTTTGGGAAATTGATGCCAACTGGATTTTATGTAACAAACGGCACCTATGCTTATAACGCAATGAAGAGTGGATATTTTGGTGCAAGAAAATTCGGTGATACGACCGGCACACATTCCGGCTTGCCTCAAGGTAGCTATCCCGATTGGTTTCTACTAACTATTACCGGCTATGCAAACGGACAAGTTAAAGATACTGTTCAATATTATTTAGCTGACTATCGCTTTGCCAATAATGTACAAGATTATATCATCCGCGATTGGCAATGGGTAAGCCTTTCAAAGCTAACTTTAGTTGACAGTATTGGATTTTCATTGAGTTCTTCAGATAATGATCCCATGTATGGAATGAATACACCTGGATTTTTCTGTATGGACAATTTTACGGTTTACAATACACTTAGCGTTCCACAAACGAATAATATTGCGGCAAAAATATACCCTGTTCCGGCTTCTGATGTAATAAATATTTCTTGTCAAGAATGGCAATCAACAATGGTTTCACTATTAGATATGAAGGGACGAGTTTTAGGGCAATTTAGGGCAACGCATGACATACTAACAATTCCGGTTGCTGATTTACCTTCAGGTACTTATATTTTGCAATTCAATCGTGATAATGCACATCAAGCTGTACGTTTTATAAAGCAATAATCAAATGAAATCCATCCTTTTAGCCGCGTGTTTTTTGCTTTACTTTCTTGTTGAAAGTTCAGCTCAATATGCACCACAAGCAGGCATTGTGGGTTCAACTGCTTTGGCTGGCAATAGTGCTCAGTTTGTAAGTTGGGCAACAACTTGTCAAATCAAGCGCGGCTATTTGGATATTGCACAACCTGCTCTGGGTAAGGCTTCTGCTGGGGATAGCAGCCTTGCCATAGGTATTGCTGATAATTTTGTGGTTAGCCTAGGTGATAGTGGTGTGGCAACTCTTTATTTTTCAAACCCTATTACAAACGGACCCGGAGCTGATTTTGCCGTTTTTGAAAATGGATTCCTCAATCCCAATAATCCTGAAGAAGCATTTTTGGAACTTGCATTTGTTGAGGTTAGTTCAGACGGTATTCATTTCTTTCGTTTTCCATCAAATTCATTAACTCAGGACTCCTCTCAAATCTCCAGTGTGGTTGGTCAAAACTACATGAATGCTCGTCTGATCAATAATTTGGCAGGGAAATATATTGCTAATTACGGCACTCCTTTTGACCTTCAAGAGCTTGATGGCATTGCAGGTTTAGATGTTAGCCGTATTACCCATGTTCGTGTAGTAGATGTGATTGGGACTGTCGGCAGTTTAAGCACTTTCGATCAATCCGGTCGAAAAATAAATGATCCTTATCCCACTCCTTTCCCTACCGGTGGTTTTGATTTAGATGCAATCGGTGTTTTACATCATTTATGGCCAACTTCTTTATCTTCTTTTTCACAAACTTTAGCCTCTATATATCCTAATCCAACTGAAAATTTTATTACTCTGAAATACCCATCTCAAGCAGCATTTAGGCTTTTTGATGTAACCGGAAACTCCATTCGATACGGAATAGTGGAAGGGTCTGTTGACTTAGATGTTTCATTTTTGTCATCAGGAATTTATTTTATCACCTTTACGGATCAATCCGGCAACCGATGTACCGAACATTTCTTAAAACGCTAACAATCGGCATTTTGTCAATAGGGTGGTGGTCATGCAGTAAAACCCAAGACAGTTCACCAACCAACATTTCAAATCTTGATTCACAAAAAATTTTTTGTGTGTGTGAAGGGAGTTATGGAAATGGCAATGCTTCTTTAGGATTGTATTTACCTAAGCAAGACACCGTTTATTTCGATATATTTAAAGATAACAATGCCGGAAAGCAATTGGGTGATGTGTTTCAGAGCATGATTCGAATGGGGGACCAATATGTACTCTGTATCAATAACTCTGATCGTGTTTTGGTGTTGAATTCCGACTTGAAATGGCTCAAGACAATAGCTGTTTCTAAGCCGCGTTATGTTGTATCCCTCAATAATCAACAGTTATTGATTTCATCACTCTTCAATAATAAAATTTATGTAGCCAACATTGAAAGCGGATCCATAGATGCAACTCTACCTATTCCGGCTCGTAATGCAGAAGGATTGTTGCGTTTGAATAATAATGTTTACATAGCACCTTGGGATACGGCAAACAATAAGGTGTATGTTCTGGATGCTGCAAAACAAATATTTGTTGATAGCCTTACCGGATTGGGTTTTGCTCCTTCAGAGCTATTGTTGGATCGAGATAGTATGATTTGGGTATTGTCGGGGAATGTAGCCATGGGGAAGCCTGCTATGTTTACGCGAATAAATCCGAAAACAAAACAAATTTTGACAAGCTTAGCTTTTAATTCTGGTTTTGATGTGGTGCGTCCCTGCCTAAATTCTACCGGTGATAGTTTGTATTTTATTGAGGTGAATTATTCAGGAAGTTCAAGTAACAATGGCATTTATAGAATGTCTATTCATGCACAAAACTTACCCATAAATCCTTTTGTGGCTGCTAGTGCGGGTCAATATTTTTGGGCTCTTGGTATCAGTCCTTTTACAGGAGATATTTACATTGGTGACCCACGAGGCTTCACACAGAAAAGTTTAGTTAGTATTTACAAATCTGATGGAACCTTGAAACATCAGTTTAATGTTGGGGTAGGCATTGGTCATTTCTATTTTTCTAAATAGCAAACATGCTTCGATGGATAATTTTTTTTGTCGTTATTATTAGTGCTTTTTGGACATCAATTATAGATGCACAACCCTTACGGGACACACTTTCTGAAGTGCAGATACATGAAAAGAGAAGCAAACAACCATCATCAAATGATTTACGAATTGAGTATTTTTCAGTTGGGCAAAAGCGTGTAGAAATAGATAGCTTAACCCAATCTGTATTCCAATTTCAGTCGTTAAGCACTTTGTTGTCTCAACAAACATCAGTATCCATTAAGTCTTATGGTTTTAATGGTTTGGCAACGTTGAATATGCGCGGCTCTTCCGCTGCACAAACATTGGTTTTGTGGAATGGCATTCCTATAAATAACGCGGCTTTAGGTTTGTCTGATATATCCATTATGCCCGTTGGACTAATGGGAAATATTCAATTGTTGTATGGAGGCTCTTCTGCTTTGTTGGGAAGCGGAAACGTAGGCGGAGCCATACTTTTATCGTCTGATACACCTCGTTTTGTACGCGAAAATAATTATGCTTTTTCGTTAGGTGCTGGTAGCTTTTCACAAGGTCAAGGAGCAGCCAAATTTTCTTTAAATAGAAAGAGATTTTGTTGGTCAGGACAAATCATGGGGCAATTAGCCCAAAATGATTTTATGTATCATGATGCTGATGGACAACTTCAAAGAATGAGTCATGCAAAATTGCGAGGAGTAGCCTCTCAACAAAGTATTTCTATTAAGCTAAATCAAGTTCAGAAAATTCAATTAGATGCTTGGTTTCAACAATATTGCCGAGAGATTCCGGCTGCTACTTTTGAATCTTTTTCTGACAAGATAAAGCATGACCAAACTTTTCGCATTTTAGCCACTTGGAATAGAAATAAACCAACAAGCAATGTGTATTTGAAATCGGCTCTTTTGAATGATCAAATGTTTTATCGGGATGATACAATTCATCTTCAAAGCAATAATATTTCCTATCAATCCTATACGGAAACCGGATTGAGAAAGCGATTTGGTATAAGACATGAATGGATGATTTTCTCGCCGATTCAATTTCTGTGGATGAATAGCATGAATGTAACCCTTCAACAACAACGATTTGCTTGGGTTGTCAGTTATGCTTATCGCAATCCTTCTAATAGACTTCAAGCATCTGCAACTATTCGCCAAGAAAATGTGGATAGATATTCAACTTGGTTGCCGGGCTGTGGCATGAGTTATTTGTTGGCAAAAGAACTGACCTTCAAACTAAATGTTCAACGCTCTTTTCGTGCCCCCACCCTCAATGAGTTATATTTTCAACCCGGTGGAAATCCCTTGCTGAAACCTGAAATCGGTTGGAGTGAGGAAGTTGGAATTTTGTTTAAAAACCACAACAGTAGCCGGTTTCGATATACTGATGAATTTAGTCTTTTTAATCGAGTAATTGATGATTGGATTATTTGGTTTGGGGGCAGTATATGGACACCACATAATATTGCATCGGTTCATAGTCGTGGTATAGAATGGGATCAATCTCTTACCTATACTTTGGAAAGTATTTCGTTCCATACTTCTTTACATTTGGCTTATACAAAAGCTACTACTTTAAACAGTTATTTGCCCAATGATCAGAGTATCGGGAAACAAATTCCTTACACTCCTTTGTTAAATGGCATTTTCAACTTGGGTGCATCTTGGAAAAAATGGTACATCAATATAAATGAAAGTTATACCGGCACGAGGTTTATAAACATGGATGAAACCGATCGCCTGTTACCATTTGCTATAACCAATTTTCAGATTAACTATGCCATCTCATTTGAGAAACAAAGGCTTTCAGTTTTTGCCCAAATTAATAACCTGCTTAATCAATCTTATCAGGTGATGAATGGGCGACCTATGCCCGGAATTAATGGTTTGTTAGGTGTGCGTTTTGAGCATTAGCCTTTTTTTGAAAATGGTTTTATTCAACTTCAAGCTGTCCATCATTTTAGAATAGCTTTTTGATTTTAATTCAAGAAAAATCTTATTATTCATTTTTCATGGCTGCTTGCTTCATCTCTTTGGCAACAGTAGGGGTTACATACTTTTCAATTCTATGTTCTGCCCAATATATCAAAGGGGTAAGCACAATTGCCATTGTGAACTTATAGGTATAATTCATCACGCCGAAGCTGAGAATTTGTTGCCAAGAAAACACACCGGCAAATGCAATAAACAAAACAATATAGCTATCTACTAATTGCGATACTACTGTTGAGCCTGTTGCTCGTAGCCAAACTTTTTGCTCGCCGGTATATCGTTTTATTTTATGAAAAATAGTTACGTCCACCATTTGACTAACTAAAAAGGCAATTAGACTTCCTAAAATAATACGCATGTTTTGCCCAAAAATACCTGAAAATGCAGCCTGCATATCGGGAACACCATTTTGTTTATTGATGGGAACCCAAAAATCAGCTGCAGGCACTGCTATGGCTAAATAATACATCAGAAAAGCGTAGGTTATTAGAATTACGGCAGTGTATGAAATTCGTTTGATAGCCTTTGGTCCATAGTATTCATTTACAATATCGGTCATCACAAACTCAAAAGGCCAAAGCAGTACACCGCACGTCAGATCAAAGCCCAGTCCAGATTGTCCAAACAAAGTGATATTTGCCTGTTGTGCGCCAAAAAGTTTTTCGAGAGAGAATATTTTTGTACCTATACTTTCTGCAATTAGAGCATTGGCAACAAAAAATGCAGACATGCCTAAGAAGAGTTTAGTAGGCTTATCAGCTAATATCTTATGAACCATAGATGGGAAAATCGGAAGTCAAAAGTAGTAAACTAATTTTCTGGATTGTATTTCATAGTACGCAGGGAAGTTCTTTTTAATCATTCCCTGCCAATCTCTCAATCTACTGTTTTATTTAAAATTTTTTTATAGGAAAGACAACAACAGCCTCCTTATCTTGCCATCAGTCCGAATGAAACATCTGCCGGCATATTGTCTGATGACTTCACCAATCTTACCACAATACCGGTGGTGGTCAGTTCATCAAAAGAGGCAACAATAGCAGCCGATTCCCCAACCAATGAAACACTTGGCGTAATGTTTACTACAGGCAGTTGGTCGAGGCTTAAA
>JAFDXP010000072.1 GCA_018267875.1 Bacteroidota bacterium
AATGAAGCAGGAGGCTTCGTCCTCCTCTCTTTTGTGAAATTCATTTTTTGTGCAAGAAAAAACTTGAAAACCTAAACACAATTTTAATAACAAAAAAGAGTCAACCTATAGCAGGACAAGACAATCCGTAAAATAAAAACAGTGAGCCATTTTCCGACTCACTGTTAGTACAATTATACATTTGCGATAAATGGCGACTTTCTGACAAACTTATCGGTTGACAATTGTTCAATTAGAAAATTTGCCAAACTTGTTGCACTTATTTTATCACCCAGACAATCTTCTAAATTGACAACTATTTGACGCTTCTCATCAGTTTGCTCAATTAAAGGAAGCCTTACCAAAGTCCAATCAACCTCACTGTTTGACAAAATGTCGAATTCAGACTGTTTATTTGCAGTTGAAATTGGAAAATTTTTTCTCATCCAATCAGTCCCGAACAATGTTTTAGGGCTTTTATTATCTAAAGGCGTATCAACATTTAGCCCAGTAGTTACTATATACCTACGAACTTTGTGTTCATTCATTGCTTGTATAACATTGGTAGTTGCTTGACTGAAAATCGTTGGTTCACTCGCAGGAATACCCAAACCTAACGTACTAATAACCGCTTGACAACCATCTATTAAGGTGCTGACAGCATTAGGATTTGTTACATCTCCCTTTACAACCTCGACAAGTGAATTATTTATTTGAAAATTATCAGGATTTCTAAGAAGAATTTTGAACTGAAAACCTTGTTCTATTAATTGTTTAACAAGATATTTTCCTGACTTACCTGTACCGCCAATCACAGCGATTTTGAATTTATTATTCATTTTTGTTCTTTATAAAATTTGAAAATAGAATTGCTGTTCGTAAAATTCCAAAGGGAAAATACGAACTAACAAAAGCCATTAGGCTTTTGTTTAAACGAGAATCAATATCTTATAAAGAGATTTTAATACTGCAAATGTAAAGAAAAAAAACAGAATACAAACAAGCGGATTGCAAAAAAAACACTACTGCTAACATGGGGTTTTGTGCAAGTTGGGCTGGACATTGTAACATCAGCTATTTGCAAATCCCGGCGTCAGTCCGGGCGGGAAGAATAACTATCAGCTTTTGTACTTAACTTCATCAAAATTTTTTCAATCAGCAGCGGTTATGGGCAGACGGAACTCCGATTCCCAACCTGCACAAAGCCCTGTGTTACCTGCCATGCCGAGCGATGTCTATAAACTAAAAACCCCCTAAACGCATTGTTTAGAGGGCTTTATTTTTATAAACTTTCTCCGATTGTTTTTAATACCGATAATGTTCCGGCTTGAATGGGCCATTTTTAGGAATGCCGAGATAGTTAGCTTGAGTATCTGTCAGCTCTTCTAACACAACACCAATTTTTGACAGGTGTAAACGAGCCACCTTTTCATCTAAATGTTTAGGTAGTACATAAACCTTGTTTTCATATTGGATGTGGTTAGTCCACAGTTCAATCTGGGCAAGTGTTTGATTTGAGAATGAATTGCTCATCACAAAGCTTGGGTGACCGGTTGCACAACCCAAGTTTACCAATCTACCTTCTGCTAATAAGATGATATCCTTACCATCCACAGTGTACATATCAACTTGAGGCTTGATGGTGTTTTTTGTGTTTCCATAGTTGTCGTTCAACCAAGCCACATCAATTTCAATATCGAAGTGGCCAATGTTACAAACGATAGCTTTATCCTTCATGAGCTTAAAGTGTTCGCCGGTAATGAGATCGCGACATCCGGATGCAGTAACAATAATATCTGCTTCTTTTACAGCATCCTTCATTTTCTTCACTTCAAATCCGTCCATAGCAGCTTGTAGTGCGCAGATTGGATCAATTTCAGTAACGATAACACGTGCACCCGCACCACGCAATGATTCAGCAGATCCTTTGCCCACATCGCCATATCCGCCTACAACTGCAACTTTACCTGCCATCATCACATCTGTTGCGCGACGAATAGCATCAACTAAGGACTCTTTACAGCCATATTTGTTATCGAATTTAGATTTTGTAACGGAATCATTTACGTTGATGGAAGGAATTGGAAGTGTACCTTTTTGCATTCTTTCGTATAGACGATGCACTCCGGTTGTGGTTTCTTCGCTGATTCCTTTTATGTGTTGAACGAGTTCCGTGTAGTTGTCAAGAACCATGTTGGTAAGATCGCCACCATCGTCCAAAATCATGTTTAGTGGACGGTCTTCACTACCAAAAAAAAGGGTTTGCTCAATGCACCAATCTGCTTCAGGCAATGTTTGACCTTTCCATGCAAAAACACCAATACCGGCAGCGGCAATTGCAGCAGCTGCGTGGTCTTGTGTAGAAAAAATATTACAAGAACTCCAGCGAACTTCTGCTCCCAGCTCTACTAAAGTCTCTATTAGCACAGCCGTTTGAATGGTCATGTGAAGACAGCCCGCGATCCGTGCACCTTTCAATGGTTTTTTCGCACCGTATTCTGAACGGATAGCCATCAAGCCCGGCATTTCTGCTTCTGCCAACTTTATTTCTTTACGTCCCCATTCTGCAAGGCTCATATCTTTTACCTTGTAGGGCATCTTAAAGTCAATTTGACTACGTGTAGCAGCACTCATAGTTTATATTTCGTGTTTAGTTTTTCAAAAATGATTGGCAAAGGTATGAAAATCCTACTTGAGCTATTTTTAAGTCAATTTTTAGGTTTTCAGAGAAGGGGATAAATGTCTTTTGAATTTGACTTTAAAGGGTATTCAAAAAGTCATGAATTTTCATTTGTGTTACAGCCGAAACGGGAGTTAAGGGCAAGCGCAAATAATTTTCACAAATGTCCATGTGTTGAAGAACGCACTTTACGCCGGCTGGATTTCCTTCTGCAAAAAGGAGTTTGATGCCCGGCAATAGTTTGTAGTGTATAGTACGAGCTTTATCCACCTTATTTACTTCGGTTGCATTTACTATAAAAACAAAATCTTTTGTGAAGCAATTGGCAGCTACGGAAATTACGCCTTCCATTCCCAATGCAATTTGTGCTAAAGCCAAGTCATCATCGCCGGATAAAACCGTGAAATGTGGTGGCTTAGTTCCAATCAGTTCCATGCACTGTGCCATGTTGCCACTGGCTTCTTTTATAGCAACAATGTTTTTAAATTCTGAGGCAAGCCTTACCACTGTTTCCGGTAAAATGTTAGTAACGGTTCTTCCCGGAACATTGTATAGGATAATTGCTTTGTCGGTAGCGTGAGCAATTGCTTTAAAGTGCTGATAAATTCCTTCTTGATTGGGCTTATTATAGTAGGGTGCTACACTTAAAATTCCATCTACACCAGTAAGGTCCATTGAGCAAATTTGTTTTACTACTTCAATGGTATTGTTACCACCAATACCGCACACAATGGGCAGTCTGCTATTGTTTGTTTTTACAATGAAGCTAAGCACTTCTTGCCGCTCCTCGGCTGAAAGCGTTGGCGTTTCTGCGGTGGTTCCTAATGCAACCAGAAAGTTGACACCATGATGTATAACATGATTAATGAGCTTTTCCAAAGCGGCATAATCAACTGTATTTTCTCTTGTAAATGGAGTGATTAAGGCAACTCCAGTACCCTTAAACGGATGTTTCATTTATGTTTGTTATTGTTTTGATTGTTATAATGAAAAAGTCAAAGGATTAGACTTCTTCAAAAAAGCCCATTTTTGAAAATTTCTCAATTCTCTCATCAATGCGTTGTTGTTCTTTTTTGGTAAGCAACTCTTTCAAAGATTCAACGAGATATTTTTTTAGCGTAACGGTCATTTCTTCGGGCTTGCTATGAGCACCACCAACCGGTTCTTTGATCACATCATCTACAAGATTGAAACTTTTCATGTCCTTTGAAGTAAGCCGAAGTTGTTCGGCTGCTTGCACCTTAAAATCCCAACTTCTCCAAAGAATAGTTGAACAATTTTCCGGTGAAATTACGGTGTACCAAGTATTTTCAAGCATAGCTACTTTATCGCCAATACCTATGCCCAAAGCCCCGCCTGATGCACCTTCGCCAATGATTACACAAATAACAGGCACTTTTAAGTTCACCATCTCAAAAAGATTTCTGGCAATAGCTTCACCTTGCCCGCGCTCTTCTGCTTCTAATCCGGGAAAGGCACCTGGGGTGTCTATAAAAGTGATGATCGGGTGATTGAATTTTTCGGCAAGCTTCATCAAGCGCAAAGCCTTTCTATATCCCTCAGGATTGGCCATGCCAAAGTTTCTAAGTTGGCGCATTTTAGTGTTGATGCCTTTTTGTTGCCCAATCACCATAACAGGAAGCCCGTCTAGCTCAGCCATTCCACCCACCATAGCCTTGTCGTCTTTAACTTGGCGGTCGCCATACAATTCTGTAAAGTTTGAAAAAATCTTTTCAACATAGTACAATGTATAGGGGCGTTCGGGATGGCGACTTAGTTGAACTCGTTGCCAGGGCGTAAGATGTTCATATATCTGAGCTCGAGTAGTTTCAATAGTTTCTTCAAGATGCTCAATTGCTTTTTCAGCATCCACTTGATGATTCTTTGTGTGTACATCCTTTAGCTTGTTCATCTGGTTGTACAACTCTTCAAGTGGCTTTTCAAAATCAAGAAACTGCATAATGGTGTGTTAAGCGTACAAAATTAGGGTTTGAAAAGAATTTGACGATAAATATTAAGTCAAACTCTTTTCATACTAAATTCATCGCATTAAGATGTGACCTTTCTTTCTTTTTTCATAATGTAAATTTGCACCATGAAGTATCCGATTCTATTATCAGTATTTGAAGATAACCCACATCTTCGTTGTAGCATTAAAGAGGTTTTTTTAATTGAAGAGGATTTTCATATTTGCGGAGTTTTTGAAAATGCTACGAAAATTAAGCAACATATACAGACCGACAATCCGGATATGGTGCTTATGGATATAGATATGCCAGGTATTAACGGTATAGAAGCATTAAAACAAGCACTCTCCATAAACCCGGAACTCATAGTCGTTATGTACACCATTTTTGAAGATGATGAAAAAGTCTATAGTGCTATCTGTGAAGGCGCGCGAGGCTATATTCTCAAAAAGACCCTGAACGATAAGTTGGTGGCATCGCTTAAAGAAATCTATGAAGGAGGCTCCTATATGACACCTGTAATAGCTCGTAAGGCACTTGCTATGTTTCAACAAAGGAAAAAGAAAGACGATACCTTTAGTTTGAGCGATAGAGAGCTTGAAATTCTTCATTTGCTGGTTGATGGGTACAGCTACAAAATGATTGCTGCAAATTGTTTCATCGCATTAGATACTGTACGCAGTCATATAAAAAACATATATGCCAAATTGCAAGTCAATTCCAATGTGGAAGCAGTAAAAAGAGCTATAGAAAATGGGTTATAAAAGCTACCTGCTCTGTCACATTTTTTCCGGAATAAATGGTGTCTTTTTTTTAAAATTTCGCAAGGCAGATAGCCCCCCGTCAAGGTTGTACTGTATAGCCCTGAAAGGGCATAATCTCAAGTAGCAAGGCAGTATCGCCCATCGCTATTATTTCACTCATTTATTTTTTTGGTTCGGCTTGTAAAGTATTTAATTGGAGGACGTTTGTTTATTGAGTTTCAAGATATTTTTGAAATTAAGTTATAAAAACCTACAATGGTTCTTTCTTTTTTCACATGAAGATGTGATTGTAAAGACCTTCCACCAATAGCACCTTTGTGAAAATAATCTATGACAATTATGAAAAAGCTATTTTTATTCATTTTACTCTGTGCTTCTTTGCAATCATTTGCACATTTTAGATACACACTCACTACCAGCACAAAAGCGTATGTTCCACTATCCTTAAACACTACTACTGTCAATGGCAACACATTGTGGGCTTATGACAATTACGTAATTCCGCTCCCATTTTCCTTTAAATTGAATGGTATTCCGCAAAGCAAATACAATATTGCCCTGGGTGCAGCACTATCACCGGCTTCTGATACCGATCAGACAAAGCTATTATCTGGATTTTCGGTAATGGATGCATGGCTCGCAGACAGAGGGCTTCCTTTGGGTCCTTCAAAATCACCAATTCGTTATCGAATTGATGGTGCTGCTCCCAATCGTATATTTAAGTTAGAATATTTTAATGCAGGCTTTATGCCTGAAGGGCAAACCTATGGCACTATGCTTGATTCTGTCAATGTACAGGTTTGGGTATTTGAATCAACGGATGTTGTTGAGTTACATTATGGCGACTCGAAAGTAACTCATGCGAATAATTATTTTTTCAACCATGCAAATCCGTTTATTTCATATATCTATAATATTGATGTAAATACAGGTGATGCCACTTATTATTACTTACATGGAAATGCAGCAGCTCCGGTTATAGACACTGTTTCTTCTAATGACCTTGACACTAACCTTATCACCGTTTCTTCCATGCCGCCTTCAGGAACGGTATATCGCTTTACGCCCCAAGCAACTACCGCCATTAATGATAATAGCCTTGCAGCGGTAAAAGTGTATCCTACTAATGTAGTTAACAGCTTCACCATAGCGACCGTACCCGATGGTGCATATCACTATCATCTTTACAGTCTAAATGGAAGCAATACAAATATCTCAGGCACATTGCACGCTGGACACAACTCCATAGCCTGTGATGGATTAGCTACGGGTGTTTACCTACTCAATATTACAAATGAAATAACAGGCGCTACGATAAGCCGTAAAATCATTAAATAGGAATGTTAATCTCCCTTTAAAATATAAGTAATTCACCCAAATAAATCAATATTTATGCTTCAGAAAAGAATACTTCTTCCTTTGTCTTTAATAGTCGTTTTAGGTTGTAATCATGACGATCATCTCAATCCTGTAAACACCGGTAATGCAATGGTCACTTGGGATTGCAACTATTCTAAAATAACAAAAGATACTGTTTTACGAAACCTTAGCAATGATGCCGGTATGTATGATTATATTATTAATTGCCCTATCACCATTTCAGACAATGCCACTTTAATTATAGAACCAGGCGTATCTATTCTATTTAACACTGCTGATGCTGGCTTATTAACAGAAGGAAATGGTGGGCTGAAAGCTATAGGAGAACAAGGTCAACCGATAATATTGTCTTCATCTAACCAAAATAAAGGTGCTTGGCGCGGTATTGTCTTTTCTTCTAATAGCGTAAATAACCAATTAAAGTATGTTTATGTCAATTATGCTGGCAGTACAAAATCGGCAAATGCTGATGAAAAAGCAGCTATCACCGTACCTTCCACCAATGCCAATACAAAACTAAGTATAACTAACTGCTTTATTAGTTTCAGTGCCGGTACCGGTTTTTGGATGGGAGATGGAAAAGGCACTCAGTCGCTTATATCTTTTGACAATAATAAGTTTACAGACATTGAACTATCACCTATTTACATCAACGCATGGCATCTCAGCAAAATCAATCCATCACTGTCATTTTCTACTATCAATCAATATTTTATTTCAGTTTACGGTGTTTATCTTAATGCGGATTTATACGCCATTAATAAAAATGTAACCGTAAGCCCTTTGATCCTACCTTATAGGCTAATCAGTAACGATATTATTGTAAAAGATGGAGGAAATATAAGTTTTGACCCCGGTGTATTAATGGAATTTGCAGCAGGCACAGGTATTCGAACAGTTGAGGCTAATGGCACCACAGGGGCTGATGCTTCCATTAGTGCCGTGGGTGTTGCAGCTAATCATGTAACTTTTCGTGGGGTGATCAGTGGGCAGGGCTCTTGGAAAGGAGTAGCATTGCTTTCCGGAAGTAATTATAACCTTTTGCAATATTGCGATATTATTGGCGGTGGTGCCGGCACATGGATTCCAATTGGGGGAGTCGAATATGGTAATGTTACCGTGTATTCTCGTTTCAAAAATGCAAAAGCATCTATTCAGAATTGCAATATTACCAATAGCAATACACATGGAATTGCAGCAAAAGGTAGTGGTAATTATCCCGCTGTTGTAAATGCTGATATTGCAACATCCAACACTTTTTCTAATAATGCTAAACAACCGGATGTGTATCAATAAACATTAAAAAACTAATTAAAATGAAAATTAAAATCCAAGTAGTAAAGGTATTCGCTCTTTCCTTGTCATTGGCAAGTTGTGTAAAACAAGATGATAATTCTAATGTAAATCATGGAAGTTGGATGTTAGGAGCCAACCATTATACTGCAAAATCATCAAAAAGAGAAACTGTAATTGGCACAGATAAAACCATTTCATTTTCCGATGAATCAACCAACGTAGTAGGTTTTTCGTTTACCAGTTATCCAACAAGTAATGGCACTTTTAGTATTTCAAAAGTAGGCATCTTGGCAGGCAATAACAACAAATTGTATGGTATTACAAAGCCTGAATCTAATACTGGCAAAGTCGTTACAGTAACCATCAGTAGTGGTAAGGCAACTATTTCGGCTGCCAATATCTGGCTCTTTAGCACATCTAATGTAAATGATAGTATGTTGTTCTCTGGTACACTGACGGAGTTTTAAACAATTATCAATTTCCATTTTGCAAATTTTTCAAAATGCACAATTGAGCCGTACCTATCGTGCGGCTTTTTGTTGCTCAAAAAAATTATTTTTATGTTTAGAAGTAAGTAAGAATATTAGGTTTGAGTGGCAATGGCGTCGTTCATCAAATCGAAGCCTATTGATCTTTTTTTAGTTTTGTTTTAAAGAATAAATACCCCATTTTTTTAGCATAGAATTTAGTCGTACATTTTGTACGCCTCATTTTTTTAAAAAATAGAAAGTAGCGATATGAAACGCCATTTCCGACACTTTTTCCTTGTCTTGCTTTTTCCTTATTATTGTATTGCACAGCAAGGCAATACCAATATTGTTGTTGATTCCCTTCTTCAGAAAATAGCTACTGAGAATATAGATTCAGTATTAGTAGGCTTGTATGAAAATGTGATTATAGAATATTATGAAAGCAATCCTATAATAGGTATTCAGTATGCAAATAAAGCAATTGCAATAGCAAAAAAAAATCACTTAGATGCAGAAGTCGCCTATTTGAACCGGTTAGTAGGACATTGTTATTTCAATATCTCGAATTACCCTAAAGCCCTTCAATATTTTTTTACTGCGTTAAAATACGATGAATCTAAAGGAGATAAATTGGATGCGGCTTTTGACATGAATAGCGTTGCAATGGCTTACCGCAAGGAAAAAAATTACGACAAATCATTGGTGTATTACAAAAAGGCATGGGAAGTAAATGAACAAGATAAACGAAAATTTGATTTGGGAAACCATATTCAAGGAATAGGGATAGTTTTCCAAGAACTAAAGCAATACGACAGCGCACTGACATACTATTTGAAAGCATTGGATGCACATACAAAATATAAGAATGAAGGTGGGGCTAAAATTGCCAAGATTAATATTGGTACAGCATATTTGCATCTTTATCAATACAGCCTGGCAGAAAAATATCTATTAGAAGGATTGGTAGAAAAGAAGAACGAAAAAAATACGCATGGAATAGCCATCGTTGCAAACAACCTCACAGAGCTTTATAATAATATGGCAAACCCACCAGCCAAAGCAAACATAAAAGTCTCAGAAGCAAACAAGAAAAAATACTATCAACAAGCCATCAACTACGCCCGCTTATCTATTGAAGCATCGGAAGAATTAGGCGAGTGGGATTTAAGAGAAAGTGCCTACTCAGGTATGTCCATTGCGCAGGCAGGACTAGAAAACTATAAAGATGCCTTAGCCAGTTTCCAAAAGCATGAACTTTATAAGGATTCAATCTATAATGAAAGCAGCAAAACAGAAATTGCAAACTATACATTGCAAAGAGAAATGGATATTAAGAATAGCGAAATGGAAACAAGAGAAAAGGATTTAAAATTTCTTTTTGCGATCAAAGAAGACTCTCTGAAATACGCCCAAAACTTGGCTACCCTCCGGATAAAAGAGCAAAACCACTTATTGCTTTTGTCAAGTCAAAACCTTGCACTCGCAAATAAAGAAAAAGACTTTCAACGTCTTGAATTTTTAAAAACACAGCTGGAACTATCCAATTCGCAAGCCATGACAGCCGAAAAGGAGAAAGAAATAAGACTAGCTAAACTTGAAACTGATCAAAAAGAGCAAGATATTCAGCTTGCCCGTAAAGAAGCATTATTGCAAGCCGTAGGAAAAAAGAATACTGTTTATGTTTCCCTTCTAGGGCTTATTTTGTTGTCAGCAGCCGTGGGATTTTATATGAATAGATTGCGCATGCGGCAGTTAAAGAAATTAGTGGAAGTACGTACTAATATTGCCGCCAATCTGCATGACGAAGTAGGTTCTACCCTGTCGAGCATATCCATGATGAGCCAAGTGGCTAAGAAAAAAGGAGGTGAAGGAAATGAACTCTTAGAAAAAATAAGCACCAATTCACAAACCATGCTCGACAGCATGAGCGACATCGTTTGGAGCATTCGCCCCGATAATGATAAGTTGGGTGATATCATTAGTCGTATCCGTTTGTTTGCCGCCGAAACCTTAGAAGAACAAAGAATAAGGGTAGAGATGGATATTGTCAACGATATTGAGAAGCAGTCCATACCTATGGAGCTACGTAAAGATATTTACCTAATTGCCAAAGAAGCACTCATCAATATTGTAAAGTATTCGCAGGCTAACGTAGCACATATCATTATCCATATAGAACACAAACAACTAATAATGGAAATTAAAGATAATGGCATTGGCTTCGATGAAGACAAAACCAATACTTTAGGCGGCAACGGGTTAAAAAACATGAAACTCCGTGCCGAACGGTTGAAAGGAAATTTAAGCATCAAAAGCAAGCCCGACAATGGCACTATTATTCTTTTGTCCATCCCGCTTGATAATGCCAATACATAGCTTTAGCTTCTGCAAATCAGAAAATAAACGGTTTGCTTTTATTGAAATTAAGGAGCAAGAAAAAAGAGCTATCAACGATAGCTCTTTATGTTTTTTGCGGACCGGACGGGACTCGAACCCGCGACCTCTGCCGTGACAGGGCAGCATTCTAACCAACTGAACTACCGATCCAAAT
This sequence comes from Bacteroidota bacterium, assembly GCA_018267875.1. Taxonomy (GTDB): domain Bacteria; phylum Bacteroidota; class Bacteroidia; order Chitinophagales; family Chitinophagaceae; genus JAFIGV01. The sequence goes on from JAFDXP010000072.1 coordinate 11,088, forward strand.
AAAGTGTATTGTTCCGTTTGGGGTTGCAAAGATAAGGACATTCATTTCAAAATAGCAAGTCTTTTTTAAAAAAGTTTTTACCATTCTCAACTCTTTCGACTACTATCATAATTGTGTGGTCTTTGACAAGTTGATTTTAAATTGGTTTGATGTCATTTAAAGGCTATTAGCCCTTTTTTCTGTTTCTTACTTTTTCAAAAGCCCATCTTTGTGCCAATCGTTTCTCATGCTCAAGTAAAATATTATTTTTGATTGTATTGTGCGTAGCTTTCGTTTGATATTGATAGTTGTGTTTTTATTCCAGTTTACAAAAACTGTGGCTTCTCCTATTAGAACGGATAGCTTGATAAACGCCATACACCAAACACACTCCGATGCTCAAAGGTTGCCTCTGTTATTAGCCGCTTGTCGTCAAAATGATATTGACCTTGATACCTTTTGTCGTTTTGCTTATCGAGCTAATGCAATAGCACAAAATATAGGTACAGAATTAGAGAAAGGCTATTCGGAATATTATGTTGCTTATGCTCTTTACTTGAATAGTGAAAATGACAGTGCAAGAACTGTTATTGACCAAGCGATTCTACGTTTTTCTCTTGCCGGAAAAGAAGAAAAGCGTCTGTGGTTTAAGTTGATTAGCCTAAAAGCAACGACCTATCAAGGACAAAGAAATAATTTGGGCGCACTTCAAATTTTGTATCCTTTATTGTTGATTGCCGAACAAGATCATGATAGTATAGCCATGACGCAATCGTTGCATCAAATCGCCATTATCGAAGGGCAGCAAGATCATCCACAACAGTTGATTAGCCTTGAAAGACGAGCATTAGCATGGCTTCCACAAAATGATCCTTCGTCAAGAATTATCAGAGCCACCATTTTTGCAACACTTGGAAAAGCCTTTGCACAACAACAAAAATATGATTCGGCAACGGTTGTACAACTTAAAGCCATTCGGGTTTTTAAAGAGGAAGAAGACCTATATAATCTGGCAATTGTTGTGCAGCGACAAGCAGATGTGTATATCAAGCAGAAAAATAGAACCGGTGCTGCCAAAATGCTACATGAGTTGTTGCAGTTAAATGAACTGATTCACATGGGAAGTGGAGACTTAAACTATCATTTGAGTTTTATTAACTACTATAATCTGATAGGTCAATCTGATCGTGCAATCCAACTTTCCAAAGAACATCTATATGGTGCAAAGGGTATTGGAAATACTAAACTTAGGCTTTCTTATTTAGTTGCTTTGTCAGACAGTTATCGGGAAAAAGGTGACTTGCTCCATTACGCGACAGCATTAGAAGAGTTAGTTGCTGCAAAGGATAGTTTTTATCATGCGAATGCAACAGATGCTATAGCCGAAATTCAGTCTAAATATGAGGTGCAAAATAGAGAACGAACTATTGCTCAGCAAAGATTAGCCTTGTTTAGAAAGAATCTATTGTTTTATGGTTCTTTATCAGTCCTTTCGATTTTTTTAGTCTTTAGTGGATTATTTTTTCAGCGCTATCAGCAAAAGAGCAAGGAGAAATTGCGCTTGATGCAAGAAACAGAAAAACGCCAAACTATAACTGCAATTAAAGAGGCTGAAGAGGCAGAAAGAAAGCGCATAGCGGCTGATCTACACGATAGCTTGGGTGGCTATGCTGCAAGCATCAAAGCTCATGCAGATGAAATGATGAGTACACAATCTGCTAAACCCGACAATATTGCTTTGCTTGAAAACAATGCCCAGCAAATGGTTTCCTTGTTAGGCGACACCATCTGGGCTTTAAGTCGAGAATCCTTGAAATTGTCCGATCTGAGTGATAGAATAAAAATATTTCTCCAAAGGCTAAGAAAAAACTACCCGACTTTATCTATGTCTGTAAAAGAGGAACTGAAGCATGATTCGGTATTGCTCCCTGCTTCTGCTTTTCATCTTTTTATGATTGTTCAAGAAGCCATTATCAATGCCATAAAACATAGTGAGGCACAAAAAATTGGAGTTTTCATTTCAAATGATAATAGCTGGCAAATTGCTGTCATTGACAATGGTAAAGGCTTAATCCCATCAACCCAACTAACAGAAGGTGGTAATGGAATCAAGAATATGAAGCGAAGAGCAGAACAAATACAAGCAACTATCAATTGGCACTCGACAATCCCTAATGGAACTACGGTCTTGATTGCCGCTACTACATTTTAGGTATTGCATTCCAGTGTTCAATTTAATCATATTTGCATAGTGAACAATGAAACTAAAATTCGCATTGCACTTGTAGAAGATCAAGCTGTCAACCGAAATACTTTTATTCGGAAATGCGCAGCTATGACTTCATGCGAATTAGTATTTTTGGCTACCGATGGACACGATTGCCTTCGTCAATTAAAGACAATGCCGGAAAGCCTTTTACCACAAGTTTTGTTTGTGGATATAGAAATGCCCGGAATGAATGGCATTGAAACAATCGCCATAGCACATGGACTTTACCCTTTTATACACTTCTTGGTTCTTACGATTTTTGATGATGATGCCAAGATTTTTGAAGCAATAAAAGTAGGTGCAGAAGGCTATTTGCTAAAGCACGAAACAGCTTCTGTTTTGGAAGATGCAATACATAATGTACTTGAATTTGGTGGCGCTCCAATGAGCCCGCCAATTGCTCGGAAAGCATTGCAAATGCTTCATCGTAGCGAAATGAGTTCGACAGATAAAGAGCAAAATACACCACCTGCTGTTTTGTCGGATCGAGAAGTGGAGGTTCTGGAATTAATGGTGTCCGGTTTAGATGCCAAAGCAATTTCCATTCATATAAATTTGAGTGTGCATACGGTTAGAAAACACATTGCCAATATATATGATAAGCTGCATGTCCGTTCTAAAGCTCAAATCATTAGTTTGGCACACCATCAAGGATGGTTTAAGGGAACAAAATAACCAATGATCGTTGTCCTTTGCAAATCGCTGTTATCCCGCTAACTTTGCAAATCTTTTAATTTTTTCAATCGAGTTATATCATTTTATGAACTTGTTATCTCTCCAAAATAAGGAGTTCGCCTTTAGGCATATTGGTCCAAACGCTTCAGAAACACAAGAGATGCTCCAAGTTGTGGGCAGTTCTTCTATTACAGAATTAGTAGAACGCACCGTTCCCGCGTCTATTCGTATGCAAGATGCTTTAAGTGTGCCGGCATCAGTAAGCGAAGCAGAATATTTGCGCGAGCTAAAAGAAATATCCCTAAAAAACAAGGTGTTTAAGTCATACATCGGACAAGGATATTATGATACACTTACACCAAGCGTAATCCTTCGAAACATTTTTGAAAACCCAGGATGGTACACACAATACACACCATATCAAGCTGAAATTTCTCAAGGTCGTTTAGAAAGTTTGCTCAATTTTCAGACAATGGTTAGCGACCTATGCGGGTTGCCTATTGCCAATGCTTCTTTATTGGATGAAGCTACTGCTGCCTCTGAAGCAATGACAATGTTTTTTAACACACTAAACAAAAGTCATGATAAAATTGATCGCCCTAAGTTTTTTGTAGATAAAGATGTGTTTCCTCAAACTAAAGATGTTATTCTAACTCGCGCAGTGCCTATTGGAATTGAGGTCGTTTTTGGAGATTATCGTACTGCAACTATTGATTCATCATTCTTTGGTGCTATTGTTCAATATCCTAACGATAAAGGTTCTGTTGAAGATTATCGCAAGTTTATTGATACGGTACATCATACCGGTGCTTTGGTGGGAATGGCAACTGATTTATTGGCTTTAACCTTGCTTACTTCACCGGGTGAATTAGGCGCTGATGCTGCTTTTGGATCTGCTCAGCGTTTTGGCGTTCCTTTTGGCTTTGGTGGACCTCATGCTGCTTTTTTTGCTACGAAAGATGAATTTAAACGGAGCATTCCCGGTCGTATTATTGGAGTGAGCGTGGATGCAAAAGGGAAACGTGCCTTGCGAATGGCTCTGCAAACAAGAGAGCAACATATCAAGCGCGAAAAAGCAACTTCTAATATCTGTACGGCACAAGCATTACTGGCAAATATGGCCGCCATGTATGCCGTATATCATGGTCCGGATGGTTTGAAAAACATAGCCAAACGAGTAGCCGCCTTAGCACGTACACTTGCTGTTTCTTTAAGCCAAAAAAGAATAAAAGTGTTGAACTCTTATTATTTTGATACGCTGTTAGTAGAGGTAACGAATATGCCTGAAATACGTAGTCGGGCAGAAGCGAAAGAAATCAATTTTCGATATTTTTCTACCGATCAAATAGGAATTTCACTGGATGAAACCACCAATGTTTCTGACATTTTTGATATTCTGCAAGTTTTTGCAACTGACGAAAAGGAAACTTTGAACTTTGAAATAGATAATGATCAGGCATTGTCTAATATTCCAACTGCTTTAACGCGCACATCAACATTTTTGACTCATCCAGTCTTTAATGCTCACCATAGCGAAACCAAGATGATGCGCTACATCAAAATGCTGGAGAATAAAGATCTTTCGCTTAATACCAGCATGATTTCTTTAGGATCTTGTACCATGAAACTCAATGCAGCCACGGAAATGATTCCGTTGAGCTGGAGTCACTGGAGCAAAATTCATCCTTTCGCACCTCGTACTCAAACACAAGGCTATGATCAAATTGTTCGTGAATTGTCCAAATATTTATGTGCCATAACTGCTTTTGATGCTTGTAGCTTGCAACCTAACAGTGGAGCGCAAGGTGAATATGCAGGATTATTGGCTATTCGTAACTATCACCTTAGCAAAGGAGAGGCAAACCGAAATGTAATGCTGATTCCAATATCGGCACATGGCACCAACCCCGCATCAGCCGTGATGTGTGGCTACAAAGTAGTAGTGGTTAAGGCTTTAGAAAATGGGTATATTGATGTGGAAGATTTAAAATCAAAAGCTGAACAATATACCGACAATCTTGCCGGAATAATGATTACTTATCCATCTACTTATGGCGTGTATGAAGAAACAGTGAAAGACATTACGAGCATTATTCACCAAAATGGTGGACAAGTTTACATGGATGGTGCAAACATGAACGCCCAAGTTGGTCTGACTGCTCCTGGATTAATTGGAGCTGATGTTTGCCATCTTAATTTGCATAAAACATTTGCTATTCCGCATGGTGGCGGTGGCCCAGGTGTTGGTCCAATTTGTGTAAAAACTCACTTGGCCCCACATTTACCCGGTCATGTTGCTACAAACGATTCTACCGTGCATGGTGCGGTATCGGCTGCTCCGTATGGTTCTGCCAGCATTTTATTGATTTCTTATGCCTATATCAGAATGTTAGGTGTAGAAGGATTGAAGTCGGCAACAGAATATGCAATTCTGAACGCAAACTATATGTTGGCAAGGTTAAAAGACAAGTTCGATATCCTTTATACCAACCATCATGGTACTTGTGCCCATGAATTTATAGTTGACCTTCGTCCGTTTAAGAAATCGGCAGAAATTGAAGCAGAAGATGTAGCCAAGCGCTTAATGGACTATGGTTTCCATGCACCCACAATGAGTTTCCCTGTTCCTGGCACCATTATGATTGAGCCTACCGAAAGTGAGGATAAAGCAGAATTAGATCGGTTTTGTGATGCGTTAATTCAGATTGGAAATGAAATAACATCTATCGAATCAGGTACCTTCGACAAAAAAGATAATCCACTTAAAAACGCACCCCACACACAATTCGAAGTAATGGCAGATGTGTGGAGTCATTCGTATTCTCGTGAAGAAGCAGTTTTCCCTTTAGCGTATGTACGTCAAAACAAGTTTTGGCCTAGCGTAGCAAGGGTCAATAATACCGTTGGAGATCGTCATTTAATTTGCACTTGCGAACCTACCAGCGTGTATGCAGAAGCCGAAGCGTAATTTAAACTAACCGAATAAAAATTGACAGCTTGCATCAAAATTTGCAGGCTGTTTTTTGTTTGATGGTAAGATATTTTGTTGTCAGAGTTCTGCTATTTGCATCTTTCCTTTTCCAACATATCGCTTACGGCTAACACTAAATGATAGGGAAGTGCATTTACCTCATCACCTACAATATCATATCGCCCTAAAGCAGACCAAGTCATAAAAAAGCGAGGAAAGCCTTTAATGTTTACTTCAAAATATAAACCATCCTTGCGTTGATGAGGTACAACAACAACCAGAACTTGTTGTTTGTCAAAATGAACAGTCTTTGAAAAATTGCGAGGCATGAAAATAATTAAGGTTGACAAAATAAAGGAGCTTTACATGAATTGAAATGAAGAAGCCTATTAAAAGAGATAACTGAAAAGAAGAGTTGGAAACTATTTGAAAATCTTGTTCCATAACAATATTTAAACAACAAAATAGACTGTTGATTTCGGCAATTTACAATTTCGAATGACAGTTTTTTTATGAAACAGTTTTTAGGATCATTTAAGCCGAATGGTGGTTTTTAAAGGTTTCTGTTTCTCAAAGAAACTAAAAAGAATGAGTGATTTAAGAGCGGCAATAAACAAAATTCATTCGGTGAAGTTTTTTTTGAACTTAAAACCACTATCTTTGCGCAAAATTTGACGGGAAGTATCTTTTTTCGCCATATTTAAACCAGAAATTTTAAGGCTGCGTAATGCGTTCTAAACAATTTTTTTCCTCACTGTTATTGGCTCTTGCGCTTTTAGGCGTTTCTATCAATTCATTTGCACAACATGAATCGACACCTGTCGAAGCGCAACATGATGGAGAAAAGAAAAAGGGTTTTGATGCGTCCGAAGTTATCTTTGGACACATTCGTGATTCACACTATTGGCACTTGTTCGATATTAGCGGAGAGCCTGTAAGTTTTTCTTTGCCTGTCATTATTTATGATAACCAAAAAGGTTTATCTTTTTTTTCTGCTTCAAAATTTCATCATGGGCATGAGAGCTATGAAGGCTATAAGATAGATGAATCCAATAAGATAAAGGAAAAAATTGTTGCGGTAAATCCGGTACCGGGTCAAAAAATATATGATCTGTCTATTACCAAGAACGTTTTGTCTATGCTGATCTCCATTGTTTTGCTTTTATGGTTATTGTTGGGGGTTGCAAAAAAATATAAAAATAATGGCACCATGACTGCTCCAAAAGGAATGCAGAATGCAATGGAGCCAATCATCATTTTCTTGCGCGATGAAGTTGCAAAGCCGAATCTAGGAGCTAAGTATCTTCGCTATATGCCGCTGATAATGACTATTTTCTTTTTTATCTGGATCAATAGCTTATTAGGCTTATTACCGGGCGGTGCCAACTTCAATGGTAATATTGCCTTCACTGCTTGCTTAGCCTTGATATCATTTATTGTCATTTTGTTCAGTGCTAACAAGCATTTTTGGGGACATTTGCTTAACCCTCCTGGCGTGCCTTTTGGTATTAAACTTTTATTAGTTCCTATTGAGATTCTTTCCTTATTTATTAAGCCAGTAGCCTTGATGATTCGTCTTTTTGCAAACATGCTTGCAGGACATATCGTAATCTTGAGTGTTATCTCCATGATATTTATTTTCGGATCGTTGAATGCTATCGCAGGTTGGGGCTTTATGCCAATATCGCTAGCTTTCACCGTGTTTATGTTCTTCTTGGAATTGTTGGTTGGTGCTATTCAGGCATTTATTTTTGCCAACCTGACAGCCGTGTTCATTGGACAATCTATCGAGGAACCTCATCATCATAACCATCCAATAGATTATCATGGTCATGATGTTGCTCATCCTGAATTAACCTTATCAGAAGAAGTGAAAAATTAAATTGTTTTTTTAATCAAAATCCATATATAACATGTCAGTGTTGAACACAATTATGTTAGCAATTGATGGTACTGCCGCAGCAGGTGGTGCAATTGGTGCAGGTATTGCCGCTCTTGGTGCCGGTGTAGGTATCGGTCAGATTGGTAAAGGTGCTGTTGAATCAATCGCACGTCAACCCGAAGCTTCTGGCGACATCCGCGCAAACATGATCCTTACAGCAGCCTTCGTTGAGGGTGTTGCGCTGTTTGGTGTAATTGCCGGTTTGCTTGCTATCGTACTTTAATTGCTACGAAGGAAAGTATCAACTGCACCCAACGCACAGGGCAGAGGGTGCAGTTAATCAACTTTCTACCGACACTATTAATCAATTGGATTTTGACCGCTTAACTTTGACCTTTATTAAAAATTAAATATGGAATTATTAACGCCCGAACTCGGACTATTTGTGTGGACGCTTGTAGCGTTTCTTATTGTGTTTTTTATCCTTCGCAAATTTGCTTGGGGTCCCATTTTGAAATCATTATCTGAGCGCGAAACAGGTATTGCTGAGGCTATCGCTACGGCTGATCGTGTTCGTAAAGAAATGGCTCAAATGCAAAACGAAAACGAAAAACTGATGATGCAAGCAAGAGAAGAACGCTCAGCTATGCTAAAAGAAGCTAAAGAAACTCGCGATAAAGTTGTAGCTGAAGCAAAAGATGCTGCAAAAGCAGAGGCTAATAAAATTATTGCCGATGCGCAACAGCAAATTCAGCATCAAAAAATGGCTGCATTGACAGAAGTGAAAAACGAAATTGGAAATCTTGCTGTAGCAGTAGCTGAAAAAGTGTTGCGTCGTCAATTGGCTGGCGAAGGTGCACAGAATGATTATGCTAGCATTTTGGCTGAAGAAGTAAACCTGAACTAAGATAAATTTCATTGTCCAATTTTACCTTGATTGAATAAAGGTTTAAATGGACTTTTGACCCAGATATAAAATTTATGCAAAATCCACGTCTTGCAGCACGATACGCCAAATCATTACTTGATTTTGCTATTGAACAAAATAATTTGGAAGCTACACTGGCAGATGTAACCTTGTTGGACAAAATAAGCAATCATAGCCGCGATTTTACCAGTATGCTTCGTAGCCCGATTATCAAGTCAGATAAAAAACAGGCTATAATGGATGCCGTTTTGGGAAATCGCTTATCTCCTATTACAAAAGCTTTCTTTACGCTATTGGTCAATAAAGGACGTGAAGCAAATTTGCCCGAAATCGCAAAATCATTTATTGCCCAATATAAAGAGGTAAAGAACATTAAAACTTTACGCCTTACCACAGCCGTTCCAGCAAGTGATGCACTTAAAAATAAAATCATGGATCGTGCTTTGGCTTCGCTTAAAGAAAGTCAAGTGGAATTAATAGAACATGTAAATCCGGATATTATTGGAGGGTTTGTATTAGAAGTAGGTGACAAATTATTTGATGCCAGTATTCGCAAGGATTTAAAGGATGTTCGTGCTCAGTTTACTCAAAATATTTACGTAAGCCAAATTCGCTAAAAGAGGCTATTTAAAATAAACAAAATTAACGTTTGAATTTATAGTTATGGTTGACATTAAACCGGATGAAATATCGGCGATTTTACGCCAACAGCTAACAAACTTCGACGCAGGGGCAAGCCTTGAGGAAGTAGGCACTGTATTACAAGTGGGTGACGGTATTGCCCGTGTATATGGCTTAAATGGTGTACGCCAAGGTGAATTGGTGTCGTTTGAAAACGGCACTAAAGCCATTGCCATGAACTTGGAAGAAGATAACGTGGGTGTGGTAATGATGGGCGATTATTCCGAGATTAAAGAAGGTGCTAAGGTTCGCCGTACCGGACAAATTGCCTCTATCAAAGTTGGTGAAGGCATGTGTGGCCGTGTGGTAAACACATTAGGTGAGCCTATTGATGGCAAAGGCCCTTTGAAAGGAGAACTTTACGATATGCCATTGGAGCGTAAAGCACCGGGTGTAATCTTCCGTGAACCGGTAAAAGAACCCTTGCAAACCGGTATCAAAGCTATTGATGCTATGATTCCTGTTGGTCGTGGTCAACGTGAATTAGTAATTGGTGATCGCCAAACCGGTAAGACTGCCATTTGTATTGATACTATCATTAACCAAAAAGAATTTTTTGCAGCAGGAAAACCTGTTTATTGCATATATGTTGCAGTAGGACAAAAAGCTTCTACAGTTGCAGGTGTGATGAAGACCTTAGAAGAAAATGGTGCGATGGAATATACCACTATCGTTGCTGCTTCTGCTTCTGATCCTGCTCCTCTTCAGTTCTTTGCTCCCTTTGCAGGTGCTGCTATCGGCGAATTTTTCCGTGATACGGGTCGCCCGGCATTAGTAGTTTATGATGATCTTTCTAAGCAGGCAGTAGCCTATCGCGAAGTATCACTTCTGCTTCGCCGCCCTCCGGGACGTGAGGCTTATCCGGGTGATGTATTCTATCTTCACAGTCGTTTGCTGGAGCGTGCTGCAAAAGTTATATCTAATGATGACATTGCAAAGGATATGAACGATTTGCCGGAAAGCATCAAGCATTTGGTAAAAGGTGGTGGATCACTTACCGCTCTGCCAATTATTGAAACACAAGCCGGTGACGTTTCTGCATATATCCCCACAAACGTTATTTCCATCACAGATGGTCAGATATTTTTGGAAAACAACCTATTCTTATCAGGTATTCGTCCTGCCATTAACGTGGGTATTTCTGTAAGCCGTGTAGGTGGTAACGCACAGATTAAATCCATGAAAAAAGTAGCTGGTACTTTGAAACTTGACCAAGCACTTTACCGTGAGTTGGAAGCGTTCTCTAAGTTTGGTGGCGATTTGGATGCTGCTACTAAAAACGTAATTGATAAAGGTAGTCGTAACGTTGAAATCCTGAAGCAGCCTCAGTATTCACCTTATTCGGTTGAAAAACAAGTAGCTATTATTTACTTGGGTACAAACAACCTGATTCGTGAAGTGCCAGTTAAAAATGTAAAAGCATTTGAAGAAGCTTTCCTTCGTGATATGGAAGTGAAATTACCTGAAGTGCTTACTGAATTTAAAAAAGGAAACCTGCCTGAAGATGGCATCAACAAAATGGTGAAGTTGGCGCAGGATCTCATTCCTCAATTTAAAAAATAAATTGAATTCCATTTTTCTATCAAACACTCCTACAGAAAATGTAGGAGTGTTTTTATTTTTAGTAAATTGAACGATTCATTTTGCCTTTTAATAGCCATTTAACTTTCGTTTTGGCTTAACTGAACTTTCTTTGCAAACTTATTTGCGTTATGCGGAAATTATACTGCCTTATCCTTCTGGTTTTTTGTCTTTTTTTGGGAGTGCCAGCCCAATGTCAAGTACAACAAGATACACTCCGATTATCTTTAACTGAAGCGGAATCAATGTTTCTGAAAGGAAATCTATTGCTTCTTGCTCAACGATATAATATTGATCAAGCAAAGGCAGGAATCATTACAGCCAAACTATGGGACAATCCGGATCTTAATTTTACTTCTGTTTTCTACAATTTTACAACTAAAAAGTTTTTTCAACTTGATGATGATAATGGTGAAGTTACCGGCCAAATAACACAAATTATTCGCACTGCAGGCAAGAGAAACAAAAACATAAAAATAGCTAAAACTACAGCGGACATTGCTGAATATCAATACTATGATTTGCTGCGAACCTTGCGTTATACTCTAAGAAACGATTTCTATAACAATTACTATTTGCAACAAACGCAAAAGGTTTATTTCACGGAAATCAATGCTCTGAGACATATCGTTGATGGCTATAAAATAGAAGTAGGAAAGGGAAATATCGCCAGAAAAGATCTATTGCGAATCCAATCTCAACTGTATTCTCTTGAAGCAGAACTGGCAGGCATTCAAAACCAAATTGACGACATTCAAAGTGAGCTAAAGCTCTTGATTTCAGCAGGGGCAAAAGATTATGTAGTTTCCAAAAATGATTATGGAAGTAGCTTAGATCATCAAGAAATTGTACGAAATGTAGCCTATCAGACTTTAGTAGATTCAGCTTCAAAAAATCGCTTTGATTTGAGAATTGCTCAATCCGGAAAAGTGGTGAGCGAACAAAACTTATCCTTGCAGAAGGCAATGGCTGTTCCGGATGTTAGCGTCATGGCTGGATATGATCGTTTAGGCTCTTTTGTGAAAGATTACAATTATTTAGGCTTAGATTTTAACCTGCCTACTTTTAATCGAAATCAAGGGAACATAAAGGCTGCAAAAGCACAACTGAAAGCCAGTGAAGCTGCCCTGCAACTCACTGCAAACACGGTAGAAAGCCAAGTGGCCAACGCTTACATAGGCGCGTTACGTGCTGAAACATTATTAAATTCTTTTGATGCAACTTTTGAGTCAGATCAAAGAAATATAATTGAAGAGGTAACAAAAAATTTTGAGAAACGAAACATTTCCCTATTAGACTTTACGGACTTCTATGATGCCTACAAACAAAATGTGGTTCAAGTAAACAATTTGCGCTATCAAAGGCTTGCTCAATTAGAGCAACTCAACTTTACAACAGGAACCCTGATTTTTAACCGTTAATTTCCAGAATACACACTATATGCTTCGTTTTGTTTTTAAGAATCGTAATCAAGCACTATCAGCTTTATTGTTTCTACCCATTGTGCTTTTTATTTCGTCATGCGGCAAACATTCAGTTGAAGAGGATGATCACAGAGGGGTTTATTATGTCCCAGACTCTGTAATGAAAACGTTGGCAATTTCGGAATGTCAGTTAGCACCATTAACCAGCTCTATTAAGTTTAATGGAATAGTAGATGTAGATCCGGACATGGTTCTAAATGTATATCCTTTGATTTCCGGAAATGTGCAAGGAGCTGCTCCTATGTTGGGGGACTATGTTCGCAAAGGAGAATCATTAGGTACAGTTAGAAGTGCTGAAATTGCGGGCTATGATGCTACTTTGGTTAATGCACAAGAAAATGTACGACTCAACCTTAGTCTTTTAAATCGTGCAAAGGATATGGCTAAAGGTGGATTAGCTTCACAAGTGGATGTAACACAAGCGGAAGTAGCTTATCAACAAGCATTAGCTGCTAAAATTCAAGCTGAAAAAGTGTTAGCTATAAATGGAAGCGGACAAAACGGAACCTACACTATAAAGGCTCCCATAGATGGCTTTATCGTTCAGAAAAATATTACAGATGGTATGAGTATTCGACCGGACAACAACAACCCTCTGTATGTCATCAGTGATTTGAAGACTGTTTGGGTGCAAGCAAATGTCTATGAGGCAAATATTGGAAAGGTACATTTGGGTGATGTTGCTGATGTTACAACCATCACGTATCCAGATAAAGTATTTCATGGAAAGGTTGATAAACTGATGAACGTATTAGACCCCAGCAACCGTGTCATGAAAATGCGTGTCGTGTTATCTAACCCAGATTATTTGTTGAAACCCCAAATGTTTGCTACCGTAACAGTTAACAATTCATTGAATCAGCAAGTTCGCGCTATTCCCGCTTCTGCATTGGTTTTCGACAACAGTCAGTATTATGTTATTGTGTACAAAAGCAATAAAGATGTGAAGTTACGCAATGTGCAACTCATCAGTAATAATGGTGTTACTGCTTTTATAAAAGATGGATTAGATGTAGGTGAAAAAGTAATCAGTAGCAATGCTATTTTGATTTATGGAGAATTGAATAGTTAGTGTTTGACTACCCAAATGACTTTTACAGTAAATACTAATCCATTTTACAAACGTTATTGTTAGCATGAAATCAGTGACTATAACATCACTAAACTGCTTTTCAGTGGCAAAAAATATTTTCAGATGAACAAGGTGCTCAAAGCGGTTATCGGTTTTTCACTCAAAAACAGATACTTTATTCTCTTTGCTACTGTTATACTCATTGTTACCGGTATCATTACGTTTCAAAACATGCCCATTGAGGCATTTCCTGATGTTACCAACACAGAAATAAGCATCATTACGCAATGGCCTGGACGAAGTGCAGAGGAGGTTGAGAAATTTATCACCATCCCGATTGAAGTGGCTATGAATCCGGTACAACAAAAGGTAAGCCTGCGAAGTACCAGTATTTTTGGATTAAGTTATGTAAAAATAATTTTTGAAGACGGAGTCAAAGACCCTCAAGCACGGCAGCAAGTAATGAACTTGTTGCCCAATGCGAATCTCCCGCCCAATGTGCAATCACAAGTGCAACCTCCAACTGGTCCGACGGGTGAAATATTTCGTTACACCTTAGAAAGCGATGTGCGAGATGTACGAGAACTAAAAACATTGCAAGATTGGGTTGTAGATCGTCAATTGCGATCGGTACCGGGAATAGGTGATATCACCGCATTTGGAGGTAAAACAAAAGCTTATGAAATAGCCGTAGATCCGCAAAAGCTTACCACATTGGATATTACGCCGCTTGATGTATTTAATGCCGTTCAAAAAACGAACATCAATATCGGCGGAGATATGATTGTGCAAAACAATCAGGCATTTGTAGTGCGAGGAATAGGTTTGCTTAATGATATTCATGAGATAGCCAACATTGTAGTTAAAAACACAAATGGTGTACCCGTTTTAGTGAAAGATGTTGCTGAAGTAAGTGTTTCAAATGTGCCAAGATTAGGTTGGGTGGCTCGTGCCAATGGATTGATGGATAGCAATGGCAAACGAGTGATTACTGATCAGCCTGATGTTGTAGAAGCTATTGTGGTGATGAGAAAAGGAGCAAACCCATCAGATGTATTAACCGGTTTACGAGCAAAAATTGATAAACTTAACAATCAAATTTTACCTCGAGATGTTCGGATTGTTCCCTATTATGATCGCTCAGATCTTATTCGGTTTGCCACACACACCGTGATGCACAATTTGATAGAAGGAATCTTGTTGGTTACGCTTTTGGTGTCGTTATTTATGTTTAATTGGCGCACAACGCTCATCGTTTCTATCATTATTCCTTTAGCCTTACTGTTCGCCTTTATCTGTTTACACTTGATGGGCATGAGTGCAAACTTACTTTCTCTTGGTGCCGTAGATTTTGGAATTATCATTGATGGTGCCGTAGTGATGGTGGAGGGAATGTTTGTTATTCTTGATCACAAAGCCAAAGAGGTTGGCATGGATCGCTTCAATAAATTGGCTAAGTACGGAATGATAAAAAAGAATGGTGCACAATTAGGCAAAGCCATCTTTTTTGCAAAACTTATTATCATTACTGGCTTGCTTCCCATTTTTGCCTTTCAAAAAGTAGAGGGTAAGATGTTTTCCCCGCTAGCTTATACTTTAGGTTTTGCCTTGTTGGGTGCGCTTATTACCACCCTCACGTTGGTTCCAGTACTCATATCAATGTTGTTGAAAAAAGATGTTCATGAAAAACATAATCCTTTTGTTCATCATTTAACCGGTGCTATGCAAAAGGGTTTTGTAGCAGCTTATCGTAAAAAAGAAACGGTAGTTGTTGTTGCACTGGTGGTGATGGTAGTTGGACTTTTTTCTTTCAGCTTTTTAGGGTCTGAATTCTTACCGGAATTAGATGAAGGTTCAATTTGGTTGCGTGTACAAACTCCGTATAGTATATCTCTGGAAAAAAGTAAAGAAATTGCAACTCAAGTTCGTAAAATCATTATTCAATACCCGCAAGTAAAGTATGCCGTTTCACAAACCGGACGACCGGATAATGGAACTGATGTAGCCGGATTTTACAACAATGAATTTTCGGTTATGCTCTATCCCGAAGACACATGGAAACCACATATAACTAAAGACAAGCTGATTCAACAAATGAACCAAAAGTTAAGTGCTATTCCGGGTGTGGAATTGAACTTTTCTCAGCCAATCATGGATAATGTGGAAGAAGCAGTAAGTGGTGTGAAGGGAAGTATTTGTGTTAAAGTATATGGAGATTCGCTTAATTATATGGAGCGAAAAGTAAAAGAAGTCTATGAGCAATTAAAATCAGTTAGAGGAATTTCCGACCTTGGCGTTATTCACAATATCGGACAGCCTGAATTGGCTGTCAATTTGAATCAACAGAAAATGGCCATGTACGGCGTAGCTACGGCTGATGCCAATGCAGTTTTAGGAATGGCCATAGGTGGAACCGCTGCCAGCACACTTTATGAGGGAATTAAGACCTTTGATATACGCGTTCGACTGCCTGAGAATTTTAGAAAAACACCGGAAGATATTGGTAATCTATTAGTGCCTACTGAAAGCGGTTCTAAAGTGCCTATAAAAGAAATAGCAACCATCACACAGAAAACAGGCCCTTGTTTGATTTTTAGAGATGACAACCAACGCTATTCAGCTTTAAAATTTAGTGTCCGTGATCGCGACATGGGTAGTACTATTGCCGAAGCAATGTCCAAAGTAAAAGGAAGCGTGAAATTGAAATCTGGTTATACTATGGCTTGGCAAGGCGATTTTGAAAACCAGCAACGTGCAGAAAAACGTTTGATGCAGGTTGTGCCAATATCATTATTACTGATTTTCATCTTACTGTTCACCATGTTTGGGAATTTTAAAGATGCCGCTTTGGTTTTCTTAAATGTTCCATTTGCAATTGTTGGAGGCATTGCTGCATTGCTTATTACGGGTACTAACTTTAGTATCAGTGCAGGTATTGGTTTTATTGCTTTGTTTGGTATTTGTATCCAAGATGGTGTATTGCTCATTACAGTATTTAAACAGAATATTGAAAAACTTAGAAAGGGACATCACAATTTATATGAAGGCATCAAACTGGGTGTTGCATCAAGAATTCGACCGGTTATGATGACTGCACTCATGGCTGCAATAGGACTTTTTCCGGCTGCTATTTCGCACGGTATTGGCTCTGAAAGCAGCCGCCCGCTTGCTCGTGTAGTTATTGGCGGAATTCTTTGCGCAATGATATTTAGTTTGTGGGTTTTTCCATTAATCTTTGCTTGGGCTTATAGGAAAGTAGAAAAAGACGGGGATGATATGAGTGCGTAATATTAATTCCATAGGTTCACAGCCATAGATTAAAAATGTAGTTTAGCTATGCTATAAGCTATTCTACGTAATGAAATGTTGAAATAATGGTTTGAAGTTGACTACGACGAAAATTTGCCTTTGAAAAGTCTTATTTTACCAATCGCTTGATCAATGGAAAAGATTTTAACTCAGCTCTTTCACGTTTGAAAATGAACAAAAAGAAAACCATAAACAAAAGCGTTCCACTAACCATTCGTAAGGGTATCGAAGTTGTGAAACTAATGATGCTTTTCTGAACAAAAAATAAAATCAACATAGCACCTAAATAACTAAGTAGCTTTTTTAGGTCATAAGGTATAGGGTAATATTTCTGTCCCCAAGCGTATGATAAAACCATCATAGTGCCATAGCAAGCAAGCGTGCCCCATGCGCATGCGTCATAACCCCAAGTAGGAATCAATATCCAATTGAAGGCAACCGTAACTACCGAACCTATTAGCATGATGTAAGCACCATAGCGGGTTTTGTCTGTTAGTTTATACCAAACAGTTAGGTTGTAGTAAATGCCAAGAAAAACGTAAGAAAGAAGAAGGACAGGAACAAGATTTAAGGCATTACGATAATCGCGCCCTACAAAGTATTTCCAAATATCCAAGTAGAGCATCACACTCAAAAACATGATGCAGAGTGCTATCACAAACCATTTCATAACTCGAGCATAGGTTTCGGGCGCATTTTTTTCTTTCGCCATTGAAAAGAAAAATGGTTCTGCAGCCATTCGAAATGCTTGAATAGCAAGGTTGATCATAATGGAAAGCCTTACTGCGGCTGTGTAAATACCTACCATGCGCAAGGATTCATCTTCTGAAACAGGATACAGTTTTTGAAACATAACTCGGTTGAGTGTATCATTAATAGTTCCAGCAAATCCTGCTATTAGAATGGGAAAACCATATAGTAACACCCGGTGCAATAAGGCTTTGTTAATCATCGGACGATAATCTTTCAATTCCTTAAATAGCAACAAAAGCGTAACTACTGATTGCAATACATTGGCAAACAAAATAAAGCCTAAGCCCCAATACCGATTGTATAAGGTTTCTCCTACTAAACTTTTGCCCACACTAAACAACGCCACTACACTTACCACATACACAACAATGCCGGCGACTTTCGTAACAGCATATTTTCTAGGTCTATTTTCCTTTCGTAATCGAGCATAGGGTAATGCGGAAATTGCATCCATGCCTACTATCAGCGCACACCAGCCAACATAATCCGGATGGTCTTGTATGTTCGCAAAAACTGAAACAGGAGCGGAAAACACCCATAGTAATAGGCTGAAAAGCCCCGTACTGATAAGCATGGCCGTCAACTGTGTGCCATAAAGTTGCTTGTTGTCTTCAGTTTGGCTGTATCTAAAATAGGCTGTTTCCATCCCATAGGTGTATAGCACATTTAAGATGGGAATGACTGCATACACAAATGAGTATTTGCCAAACTCAAGTTGTCCACGAGCACCTACTAACGTATAAGTAAGATATGGAGTGAGTAAATAAGTGAGTAGGCGGGCGGCAATATTGCTAACGCCATACCACATGGTTTGTCCTGCAAGTTTTTTTAGAGACAAATGTCTTCAGTTTTTGCGCTGTTCAACAGCGTTGAAAAATGTAAAGAAAACAAATCGAACCAACAAATGTTGCTCCTATTCAATGATCCAAGTTTCCTTTCCTTCAAGCAGTTTATCCAAGTTTCCTTTCCCTTTAGTAGAAAGAATTTCTTCCAGTTGAAGGTTAAGGGCATCTTCATAAGTGCTTCTATCAGATTCATAAAACACACCCATCGGACGTGGGAAATGACCGTCTGTATGCGGATCATCAAAAAAACGAACTAACATTTGAGCTTTGAAAAAGTCTCGTTCATCATGAATCCAAAGGTCAGTGCCGGTATAGCCATCACTTAGGTTTACCAACTTGGGTTTGTAGCCATCCAAAATGATCCCTTTGTCTTTTGCTGTACCGTATAATAAGGGCTGTCCTTGTTCTAAAAACAGCACTTCATCTGCCTTGGATCCCTTTTCTGTAAATATTTCAAAAGCAGCATCATTAAAGATGTTGCAGTTCTGGTAAATTTCAAGGAAGGAAGATCCATGATGTGCATGAGAGCGTAGAAGCATTTGTTGCAGATGTTTTGGATCTCTATCCAAACTTCGAGCTACAAAGCTAGCATCAGCACCCATAGCTAATGCCAGTGGATTGAAAGGATGGTCAATGCTACCCATTGGCGTAGATTTAGTAACCTTTTTTTCCTCAGAAGTAGGAGAGTATTGTCCCTTAGTTAAACCATAGATTTGATTGTTGAACAACAAGATGTTTATGTCAAAATTGCGCCGCAAAAGATGAATCGTATGATTCCCGCCAATACTCAAGCTGTCTCCATCACCGGTTACAACCCAAACGCTTAATTCGGGCCGAGTTGCTTTCAATCCGGATGCAATAGCGGTGGCTCTTCCATGAATGGAGTGCATTCCATACGTGTTCATGTAATAAGGAAAACGAGAACTACAGCCAATCCCGGAAATGATCATAATGTCTTCTCGAGGAATTCCCGTTTGAGGCAAAATGGTCTGAACTTGTTTTAAAATCGAATAATCTCCACAGCCGGGGCACCAGCGCACTTCCTGATCGGTGGCAAAATCTTTTGCTGTTAGGGGAGCAGTACCAGCCGCTGCTGACGGCGTTGCAACATCACTCATAAATCAAAATGCTGTGCAAAATTACGGTATATTAAGGACGTTGGAAAAAGACTTCTGTCAGTAATTGTTAACTAATTTTCAAAAAAATCTAATCCTACAAGAATTTTTTTCTTCGCTTATGGAAAATGTTATAATAACGTATTTTTATATTCGCTTATCTTTTTTCCGACTACCCGACTTGTTACTTGGGGAAACTGGCTTTCCCCCAACCGCACAAGCCATCACTTCAGGCAAAAGCCAAAGAGCCGTTTCTGCCAACGCACCGACAAACAATCACTTCGGAAACAATAAATTTCCGTATTTTGACCGATTGAAAATATTTACAAGACATTAAAACATGACTGACAATTTAGAACTGGAAAAACCCTTTGGCAAGCAGCCGACAAACTTCGCAACAATATGGATGCGGCTGAATACAAACACGTTGTATTGGGTTTGATATTCTTAAAATATATTTCTGATGCTTTTGACGAACTATATGAGCAATTGAAAGCTACCGAAGCCGAAACAGGTGCCGACCCGGAGGACAAAGACGAATACACAGCCGAGAGAGTTTTTTATGTTCCACCGCAAGCACGTTGGAAATGGCTACAAGGCAGAGCAAAATTACCCACCATTGGCAAAGATATTGACGATGCAATGGATGCCATTGAAAAAGACAATCCAACTTTGAAAGGTGTTTTGCCCAAAGACTATGCAAGACCAGCCTTGGACAAACAACGTCTTGGAGAATTCATTGACTTAATTGGTTCAATCACGTTGAGCAAAGGCGGCAACGGAAAAGGCAAAGACGTTTTGGGTTTTGTGTTTGAATTTTTCCTTGGACAATTTGCAGATGCCGAAGGAAAAAAAGGCGGACAATTTTACACGCCTCAAAGCATTGTAAAAATATTGGTTGATATGCTTGCACCCGAACCCGAAAAACGAGTGTATGACGGTGCTTGCGGAAGC
The DNA here is from genome assembly GCA_018267875.1 of Bacteroidota bacterium. Lineage (GTDB taxonomy): Bacteria > Bacteroidota > Bacteroidia > Chitinophagales > Chitinophagaceae > JAFIGV01. The sequence continues at coordinate 31,586 of JAFDXP010000072.1, forward strand.
GGTGGCATGTTTGTACAAAGCGAACGCTTTATTGAAATGCACGAACATCGTAAAGGCAAAATTTCAATCTTCGGACAAGAAAGCAACCCAACCACCTACAAATTGGCAAAAATGAATTTGTCTATTCGGGGTATTGATGCCAAAATAGAAATGGGCGACACCTTGATGAACGATAAATTTCCTGAATTGAAAGTGGATTATGTAATTGCCAATCCACCTTTCAATGTGAGTGATTACAATATAAACAAAGCCGAAACCCACAAATGGAAATATGGCATACCGCCAACAGGAAACGCCAACTATGCTTGGCTGCAATTATTCATTAGCAAATTGGCACCCTACGGCACGGCAGGTGTTGTATTGGCAAACGGTAGTATGAGTTCTGAAACCGCCACCGAAGGACAAATCAGAAAAGAACTCATTGAAAACGACTTGGTGGATTGTATGGTTCCTTTGCCTTCGCAATTGTTTTACAACACCCAAATACCAGCTTGTTTGTGGTTTTTGGCTCGTAACAAAGAAGGTAGTAAGGGCAATGGCTCGTCCTTGCCCCTTAGAAACCGCAACAATGAAATACTTTTTATTGATGCCCGAGAATTAGGCACCATGATAAGCCGTAAACAAAAAGAGCTAAGCGATAAAGACATTGCAAAAATTTCGGACACCTACCACAATTGGAGAAAAAGTCTGAACCACGATTCACCTGATTTACTTGATAAAAATGATTCTAAAAAAGGAGACGCAAAAAATCAAGGCGATCAGATAAATCAAAAAAATCACAGTTCAGACTATGTGGACATTCCCGGCTTTTGCAAATCAGCCACTATCCACGATGTACGCAAAAACAACTACATACTTACGCCCGGCAGGTACATTGATTTTGCAGCAGTAGCTGAAGATGGCATTGCCTTTGACGATAAAATGCAAACCCTTACTGCAACCCTTTCTGCACAAATGCAAAAAGCCAATGAATTGGACGAAGCCATTAAACTAAACCTTGCTAAAATTGGCTATGCAATCTAATACCAAAGTATCCATACGATTTTTTGACGACCGTGAGGTACGTGCCGTTTGGAACGAAGAAAACGCCAAATGGTGGTTTTCGGTATTGGATATTATAGCCGTGCTTACCAACCAAGACGACTACAACAAAACCCGAAACTATTGGAAGTACCTCAAAACCAAATTAAAGAACGAAAAAAATGAAGTGGTTAGTGGCACTACCCAGTTGAAATTTCTTGCACCAGACGGAAAAAAACGTTTTGCTGACATGCTTGATTATGAAGGCATAATTGCTTTAGGCAAAGTTTTTCCAGGAACAAAAGCCAACCGATTTATAGAATGGTTTACCTATAGCCCCGAAAGCATAGATGGCAAAAGCAAAACCAAGGCGTATGCCTTATTTGATACCTCTTTTGTAGATAGTATAGAAGTAGGCACAGCCAATGGCTTACAGCAAATTCACGCCTATATTTTTGGGGGCTTATATAATTTTGCAGGACAAATAAGAACCAAAAACATTGCTAAAGGCGGCTATAGATTTGAATATGCACAATATTTAAAAACCATACTGCAACAAATAGATAATATGCCCGAAATTAATTTTGAGGATATTGTAGAAAAATATGTGGCGATGAACAAAACGCACCCATTTATGGAAGGCAACGGAAGAAGCACCAGAATATGGTTGGATATGATGCTGAAAAAAAAACTGAAAAGCTGTGTGGACTGGAGCAAAATAACCAAAGCCGATTATATGAACGCTAAGATAATAAGCACAGTGGACAGCAGCGAAATATTAAAACTGCTAAAACACGCTATAACCACCAACATAAACAGCCGTGAAATGTATATGAAAGGAATTGATTACTCGTATTACTATGAAGAAAATTAATGCAACGATGACCTTTTCTAAAACAGACAATATGGGCGTACCCCTACGGGTCGGGCTATCCGCTGCAATCTTTTTTTCGTGCCTCAAAAAAGGATTTCCGCTACTATCCCTTACGCAAAAACAAAGTCAGAACCACGATTTACCTGATTCACTTGATAATCAGTATTTCAACAGTAAAAAATCAAAGCAATCATTTAATACTTTAAATCACCCTACAGACAATAAACACACAGCATTATGAGTGAATGGAAAACATATAAAAGTCTGAACCACGATTTACCTGATTCACTTGATAATCAGGATTTCAAAAGCAAAAAATCAAGTACATCATTTAATCCTATAAATCAAGATTCAGACAAATGAGTGAATGGAAAACATATAAGTTGGGTAAAGACGTTGTTACCAAATTAGGTGATGGGCTTCACGGCACACCTGTTTATAACGACAACGGAGAATACTATTTTATCAATGGTAGCAATCTTGTTGATGGCAAAATTGTAATTAACTCAAACACAAAAAAAGTAACTGAAGTAGAATTTATAAAGTACAAAAAGGACTTATCCGATAAAACAATTTTACTTGGTATTAATGGAACTATTGGAAATGTTGCACTTTACAATAATGAAATATGCATTTTGGGTAAAAGTGCTGCATACTTAAATATCAATGATGACTTTGACAAGCAGTTTATAAGATACGTTTTGACAAACGACCATTTTCAAAACTATATAAAAAACAATGCTTCGGGTACAACTATAAAAAATGTTGGGCTTGGTTTACTTCGGGAATATGAATTTTCAGCACCTGAAGACAAAGCAAAACAACAAGAAATAGCCCAAATCCTCACTTCGCTTGACGACAAAATAGAACTGAACCTGCAAATGAACCAAACCCTTGAAGCAATGGCACAAGCCATTTTTAAAGAGTGGTTTGTGGAGTTTAATTATCCATTGTCTGAACCACTGATTAATGATGATTTACTTGATGAACCTGATTTGAAAAATGAAAAATCAAGCAAATCATTTAATCAAAAAAATCACAGTTCAGACAATTACCCAAAAAGTCTGAACCATGATTCACTTGATTCGCTTGATGAACCTGATTTAAAAAATGAAAAATCAAGCAAATCATTTAATCAAAAAAATCACAGTTCAGACAAGTTGCCTAAAGGGTGGAGAATGGGGAAATTGGGGGAAATGGTAGATGCTAAAGGAGGAACTACACCAAGTACAGCAAAAGAGGAATTTTGGAATGGGGATTTTTTTTGGACAACACCAAAAGATTTATCAAATATACAAGCACCAGTTTTAATTGATACGGAACGAAAAATTACCGAATTAGGACTTAGACAAATTAGTTCAGGCGTTATGCCAAAAGGAACATTGCTTCTATCTTCAAGAGCACCTATTGGATATATTGCAATCTCACAAGTTCCAATTTCTATAAATCAAGGATATATTGCAATTCAAGGCAAATTAGTTTCAAATTTATTTATGCTTTTTTGGCTCAAACAAAATATGGATACTGTTAAAAGCAAAGCCAATGGTTCAACATTTCAAGAGATTAGTAAATCAAATTTTAGAGAAATTGAAACTATAATTCCTTCAAATGAAATATTGAAACAGTTTGATGAAATGGCAAATCCAATTTTTGAAAAAATAGTAGAAAATGTTTTTCAAATCCGCACCTTAACCGCCACCCGCGATACTTTATTACCAAAGTTGATGAGTGGGAAAATAAGTCTGAACTGTGATTAAGCTGATTAAATGATTATTATGATAAATGAATGCTCAGATACTAAAAATCAGAGAAATCTGATATATCAGAAAAATCACAGTTCAGACAATTAAATGATTTATTATGATTGATGAAAAGTATAAATATTCTGATTTGACTTCCAAAACAATTGGCTGTGCAATGACTGTACATAAAGCCTTGGGAAATGGTTTTCAAGAGGTAATCTATCAACGTGCATTAGAAATTGAGTTTACAGATAATGGCATTGCATTTAGCAGAGAACACGAAATGCCAATCTATTACAAGCAGCAACAAATAGGCACACGAAGGGTTGATTTTTTGGTGGAAGGGGTTGTTTCTGTTGAGTTAAAAGCAATTATTCAATTAGAAGACGTGCATTTGGCTCAAGCCATCAATTATTTAGAAGCTTATGATTTAGAGATAGGATTGCTAATCAATTTTGGGGCTAAAAGCCTTCAATTCAAACGTCTTATCAATTCAAAATTTAATCAAAAATCACAACGCTAAAAAATCAATGAAATCTAATAATCAGCTAAATCAAAGGTTCAGACAATGAGCAAGGAACTAAATACAAACATAGATTATAGCAATTTGTTAACTCAAATTGCCGAAATCTATAAGCAAGGTCAGCACAATGCCACCGTTGCCGTAAACACCGCTTTGATAGAAACCTATTGGCACATTGGTAAATACATTGTAGAGTTTGAGCAAAACGGAAAAGAAAAAGCAGAATACGGCAAAGCACTGATTAACAATCTTTCAAAAGACCTTTCTCTATCCTTTGGAAAAGGGTTTAGTCGTAGCAATATTATTTATATGCGACTGTTTTACAAGGAGTTTCAAATAAGTCAGAAGCCTTCTGACTTATTGAGTTGGTCTCATTATGTAGAATTATTAAGAATTTCCGACCCATTAGAACGCAGTTTTTATTTGCAACAGACCATCAACGAAAAGTGGTCAATTCCCGAACTGAAAAGGCAGAAAAAATCATCGCTGTTTCTACGTTTGGCAGCTTCAAAAGATAAAGAAGGTATTTTGTCATTAGCCAAACAAGGGCAATTAGTAGAAAAGCCAACGGATATTTTGAGAGAACCCTACATTTTGGATTTCCTAAAAATTCCCGAACCGTACCACTTAACCGAAACCGAATTAGAGAAACGCATTATTGAACATTTAGAGCATTTTTTGTTGGAACTCGGCAAAGGTTTTGCTTTTGTAGGCAGACAATACCGCATTGTTTTGGGCAATCGTCCGCATTATGTTGATTTGGTTTTTTATCATCGCATATTGAAATGTTTTGTGCTGATTGACCTCAAAAAAGAAGAAGCGGGCTACGAAGCCGTTGGGCAAATGAATATGTATTTGGGTTATTTTGAAAACGAAGAAAACACCGAAGGCGATAATCCGCCCATTGGAATTGTATTAGCAAAAGAAAAAGACGAAATATTGGTTCAGTATGCAATGCACAATATCTCATCGCAACTTTTTGTAAGTAAATACCAGTTTTATTTACCCAATAGAGAAGAATTACTTGCACTCATTTCGAAACAGTTAAACAAACCAGAACAAGAATGAGAAATAGCATTACCGAAAACGAAATAGAGGAAATAGCTATCGGCTATTTGCAAAGTTTGGGTTACAATTACCTAAACGGTTTGGATATTTCGCCCGATGGCGAACACCCCGAACGCCAATATACCGATGTGGTATTGGTTACCCGTTTGCGTGATGCCATTGATAAACTCAACCCAAGCATTACCCAAGATGCCAAAGAAGATGCCCTCAAAAAAGTATTGCGTACCGAAAGCCCAAACGCTTTAATCAATAACGAAACCTTTCATAAATACTTAACCGAAGGAGTTGATGTTGAAGTAAGAACAGACGATGGTATTCGTGGAGAAAAAGTGTATATCGTAGATTTTGCCAATGCAGAAAACAACGCGTTTTTAGCCATCAATCAATTCACCATTATTGAAGGCAGTCAGAACAAACGACCAGATATTATTTTGTTTGTAAATGGTTTGCCATTGGTAGTAATAGAATTAAAAAATGCGGTGAACGAAAATACCGACTTAAACAGTGCCTTTAATCAAATACAAACCTATCAAAACGCCCTACCAAGCCTATTTACCTACAATGCCATCAATATCATAAGCGATGGATTTAGTGCAGCCTACGGCACCATTAGCAGTAGTTATAAATATTACAAACCTTGGAAAAGCATAGATGGCATAAGCATAGAAAACAGCCACGATTTGCAAATGGAGTTTTTACTCAAAGGACTTTGCAATAAAACTACCTTACTCAATGCCATACAAAATTTTATAGTGTTTGAAAAAACAGAAAAAATAACCCTTAAAAAAGTAGCCCAATACCACCAATATTATGCTGTAAACAAAGCAGTAGCTACCACATTGCAATCTTCCAAAACAGCTGGCGATAAAAAAGCAGGGGTAATATGGCACACACAAGGCAGTGGCAAAAGCCTTAGTATGGTTTTTTATTCGGGCAAGCTCATTACCAATGTGCAAATGCAAAATCCAACCTTGCTTATACTCACTGATAGAAACGACCTTGATGACCAACTTTTTGATACCTTTAAAAATTGCAATCAATTATTAAGGCAACTTCCTAAACAAGCAGATAGTCGCTCACATTTAAAGGAACTTTTAAATGTAGTTTCGGGTGGCATTGTCTTTACTACAATACAAAAATTTGGATTAGAAAACGATGATGAAGTAGCAACTACAGAAGCCGGAATAGTAGCTGAACCCAAAGTGAAATACATAGGCGAAAAAGCAAAGGCAATAAGCGATAGAGACAATATTATTGTAATAGCAGATGAGGCACACCGTAGCCAATACGGCTTATTAGACGGTTTTGCCCGAAGGCTTAGAGAAAGTTTGCCAAACGCTTCTTACATAGGTTTTACTGGTACACCCGTAGATAGTACCGACAAAAGTACAAAAGCCATTTTTGGAGAATATATTGATGTGTATGATATTCAACAAGCTGTTTTAGATGGTGCTACTGTACCCATTTATTATGAAAGCAGGGTTGCTAAAATCAACATTGAAGAACAAAAAAAACTACAACTAGACGCAGCAATAGAAGAGCTTACCGAAGCGGAAGAATTAACTGTAGCCCAAAAAATGAAAGCGAAATGGAGCAGTATAGAAGCCGTTATAGGCAGTAAAAACCGATTGCAAAAAGTAGCCCAAGATTTTATAACTCATTTTGAAAAACGAACCAATGTAATAGAAGGCAAAGCGATGTTTGTGTGTATGAGCAGACGTATTTGTGTGGATTTATACAACGAAATAATTGCATTACGCCCACATTGGCATAGTAATGACGATAATAAGGGTGTTATAAAAGTAATAATGACAGGATCTAGTGCTGATGAAGAAGGCTATCAGCCCCATATTAGAAGCAAAGAAAAAAGAAAAGCTATAGGCGATAGGCTAAAAGATGAAAAAGACGAACTGAAAATTGTAATTGTTAGAGATATGTGGCTAACTGGTTTTGATGCACCCGTTTTGCATACTATGTACACCGATAAACCCATGCAAGGTGCAAATTTAATGCAAGCAATAGCACGGGTAAACAGAGTATTTAATAATGCAAAAGAAGGCGGATTAATAGTAGATTATTTTGGATTAGCACAGTATTTACAAGAAGCATTGGTAGAATATACTTTAAGTGGTGGCGAAGGCAAACCAACACTTGATGATGAATTGGCAGTAGCCAAATGTCTAGAGTTTTATGAAGGCATACAATATCAATTGAAATATTTTGATTGGAAAAAGTTTTTTAGCTTAAAACCAGAAGAAAAACTCAAGTATATAGGTATTATACAAAATTATATTCTTAGTCAAGAAAGTGGCAAAGAAAACTTCATAGATACTACAGCCAAACTATTAAAAGCGTATGCCTTAGTTTCTACCCACGAAAGAATAGATGCTATAAAAGATGATATTGCCCTATTTCAAGCTATTAGAGCGAGGCTCGTTAAATTTGATGAAAGAACAAGAATAGAAGATGGTGGAAAGACAAATGCTGAAATTGATTTAGCGATTAAACAAATAGTAAGCGAAGCAATAGTAAGTGATGCGGTAGTAGATATTTTTGATGCTGCAGGTATCAAAAAACCAAATATTGGCATTTTAGACGATGTATTTATGAAAGAGGTGCAAGGTATGGAACAAAAAAACCTTGCAGTAGAATTGCTAAAAAAACTTTTGAGAGAAGAGCTAAAAAGAAAATCTAAATACAATTTAATTCAAAGCAAATCCTTTTCAGAAAAATTAGAAGATGCCATACAACGCTATCATAATGGGCAAATAGATAGCGTAGAGTTTATTGAAAAATATTTGATACCACTAGGTAAAGAAATAAGAGATGCCAATAAAAAGGGAGAAGATTTAGGATTGGATTATAGAGAATATGCTTTTTACACAGCATTGGAAGTAAATGATAGTGCCGTAAAAATATTGGGCGATGATATATTGAAACACATAGCACAAGAATTGTTGAAAACAGTTCGCAACAGCACCACAATTGATTGGACAATTAAAGAAAGCGTACAATCAGCTTTAAGAAGAAACATAAGAAGAATTTTAAGGCTACATGGTTATCCGCCAGACCTTCAGGAAAAAGCGGTTGACACGGTAATTACACAAGCGAAAATGTTGGCAGATGACTTTTTAAATGGAGACAATGAGAAATAGCCAACGCACAGGTGTAAGCTCTTGAATATGCTATCACTATTAAAAGGACAATCTCTTAATGCGGGCAGAATTAAGTCATAGCACATTTATATTAAGTGCGTTGTTTTTTTTATTACTAAAACCCACCTCCATTTTTTTAGAATATATCAGTCTTTATCCAGGGCGATTTATTCCGTTTTCAGAAGAGTGTTGAAAGGCAGCGCAGCCGGCTATGCCATACCTGTAAGCAAGCTGCCGCTGGGTATGTACCTGCTCCGTTTTATGCAGGATGCGTGCAGAAACAGGTGAAGTTTATGAAATGATAATGCTAAGTTATATAAAGCCAAGGCAACAAACATATTTATATAACACATTTCATGTCGTATTGTATAGTTAAAAACAGCGTTAGCAGTAAGTAAGAGCCGCATAAAAGCAAGTGCAATACTGTCCCACTATCAGAAATTGCGACCTTGCAGCGTTATGCTGTACATCCACTAAGGGGGAGCTAACCGCTAACGAAGAGCATAGTCTATCATGTAACAATATAAGTATAAAAAGTGCATAGTAGAAAACTTGTGTCGGTGGGGCAAATCTCAATATGTTTTTCTAAGAATTCGAAATGAAGCAAATTTTGTTCTTTTCTTTGTTTGGCTTATGGAAAATGTTTTAATCGCGCATCTTTTCATTCGAGTACATGATAGAATACTTTTTCGCAGCCAACTCTTCTTCAAAAAACAGGCATTGTTTTTGACAAAATGAGGGGCATAGCATATAAGAAGTTATCGACCTCTTTTTCACATTAAGACTTAACTTTTTTTAATGAAACATATCCTATTCTCACTTTTTATTTTATTTCCAACATTGATGTTTGCTCAAAATCAACACTATTTATCCGAGTGGAAGAAAGTACATGCTCTCATGGAAGGCGGGCTGCCCAAAAGCGCGGAAAAAATGATCCTTGAGATTTATGCAAAGGCCAAAGCAAATGGAAATGATATTCAACAAATGAAAGCAGAAATTTTTTTGATGACATCAGGGTTTCAAAGGGATGAGAATGCTTTTAAACAGGCTATCAAACAAGCCGAAACAAAATCCGAATCAGCAAAATTTCCCGAATCGGCTATCTGGAAAAGCATTGCCGCTCAATTATTTTGGTCGTACTACGAACAAAATCGTTGGCAAATTTTAGGACGTACTTCTGTTGATCCATCCCTTTCAATGCCCGATTTTGAAACTTGGGATGCCACTCGATTTTCCGAAAAAGCCACATCCCTTTATTTATCGTCCATTAGTAGAGAAAAAGATTTACAAACTATTACTATTGAACCTTACCAAGATTTGCTTACGCCTTCAATTCATACAGAAAAATTACGTCCAACTTTGTTTGATCTTTTAGCCTTTCGGGCTATTCATTTTTTTGAAAATGAAGAAAAAGATGTGTCACGCCCTTCTTTTGCCTTTACCCAAAATGACAAAGCTGCCTTTTCAGATGTTCAAACTTTTACCAAGCATCATTTTCAAACCAATGATTCTGCTTCTTTGCTTTGGCACACCATTCAATTGTATCGCCGAATTCTATCCTTTCATCTAAAGGACAACTCTCCAGATGCCTTGCTGGATGCGAATCTCGCTAGGTTGCAATTTGTATATAACAAATCAACTATCCCCACAAAAAAGAAGTTGTATATGGCTGCTCTTGCCGATGTGGTTTCACAATATAACCATCATCCACTGTCAGCATTGGCAAGCTATCGGCTAATCATGATAGATTATGATGAAGACAATCTCAACAACCCACGTCAAACATCTTCATCTCATTCTATAAACTATAAGTCTGTCAAACAACGATTGGATTCAATTGTCAAACAATTCCCAAATAGTGAAGGTGGGGTATTGGCTAAAAATGCCCTTCAAAATATTGTCTTCAAACATTTAGACTTGTCAACTGAAAAAGTGGTTCTACCTGATGAACCCTCAAAAATTCTTTTGCAGTATAGAAACGTAGAAAAAGTATCGTTCAGGCTTGTTAAATTAGTTCACAGCAATTATAGATTTTTAGACAATTTCAATTCTTACGAAAACAATCTGACTTCATCTTTACTCGCGCTTCCGACACTAAAAACGTGGGAGGAAGTATTGCCTTCTTCTAATGACTTTGCAACGCATAGCACAGAAGTAAAAGTGGCTGCCTTGCCTGTTGGCATGTATGCAGTCATTGTTAGTGCAAAAGATGGTTTTTCTTTAACGGACAATATAGTTTCCTACGCTGTTTTTCAGGTTTCCCAATTGAGTGTTTTGCAAATGGACAATAAAGGTTTTGTCTTAGATCGTAAGCTGGGAAAGCCTTTTGTAAAGGCGGATATTGACTTTTTTCGGCAACGTTACAATGATAATATTCGAGACAACGAACTGATATTTAGTACTTCAGTTCAAAGCCAGTCAGAAGGCATGTTTAACTTTCCTCAAGCTGATAATGGAATCTTATCCGTTAGAATTAGGAAGGGGAGTGACTCACTTTGGTTTTTTGATTCTCCTAATTATTGGAATGATGATGCGCAACATCAATCATCACAAACCAGAACATTTTTGTTTACAGATCGTGCCATTTATCGCCCCGGTCAGACTGTTTATTTCAAAGGAATTATAGTAAAATCCAATAAAGGGGGCCGCCAAAATCAAGTAGTTCCTAAACAAAAAACAACGATTCGATTTGATGATGTAAACGGACAAAAAATTGCTTCAATGGATATGACCAGCAATGAATTTGGTTCATTCTCTGGCAGTTTTGTTACTCCTCAAAATAGGCTGACCGGCAACATGCGTATTGCCAATGAAAATGGAAGTGTTGATTTCTCTGTCGAAGAATATAAGCGACCTAAGTTTAAAGTTGATTTTGATTCCATCCATTCCAGCTATGCAATCGGAGAGAATATTTCTGTTGTAGGAAATACATTAGCCTATGCCGGAAATGCGGTGGATAATGCCACTGTTCACTATCGAGTGGTTCGACAAGCTCGTTTTCCTTTTTGGTGGTATTGTTATCGTTTCGGCTTTCCGTCTTCTCCAGAACAAGAAATAGCAAGCGGTACCTTAAAAACAGAAAATGATGGTAAATTTAGAATTGAATTTCCGGCTTTAGCTGATGAGTCTGTTCCTTCTGCTTCCTTACCCATTTTTTCCTACGAAATTTCGGCTGATGTAACTGATATAAATGGTGAAACGCGCTCAGGTAGCACAATTGTAAATGCAGGATATCATTCACTTCAAATTCATATTCAAGCTCCGGATAAAGCAAACCCTGATCAATTAGATACCATAAAAGTGTTGACTCAAAACCTAAATGATCAATTTGTTTCAACGGCTATTCAACTTAGGATTTTGAGATTGAAATCTCCCAACGGTATTCTTCGAAATCGTTTGTGGCCTGCACCGGATCAATTCTTAATGGATAGTGTGTCTTTCAAAAACTTCTTTCCTCATGACCCTTATCGGAATGAAGATGATGCCAAAACATGGGCGGTTGAAAATTCTGTTTTTGATCAATCGTTCAACTCATCTGCGGAAGGAATTGTACTAATTCCTTCAAACATTTGGAAAAATAGTGGTTGGTACGTTATAGAAGTTACTCTAAAAGACAAATCTGGCAAGGATTTGGTAGAAAAGAAGTTTGTTCAGGTTTTTAAAAACGATTCTCAAACTCTTCCAACTGATGCACTCATAGCGATTTCATCGGATAAGGAAATACTGCCCGGAAATCAGTCCAAGGTTTCACTTTTTACAGGTTGTACAGATCAACATGTCATTCAATTTGTGAAACATTGGGATAGCAAGACTTTTTCGAGTTTGAAATTGAATTCATCTAAGCCTGTGCAAATAAAAATGGATGTAAACGAACAAGATAGAGGTGGAATCTACGTTTCCTATGTTGCTGTTTACGAGAACAGAATGTATCAACAAGGCGCTTTTATCTCTGTGCCATGGAGCAATAAAGATTTGTCTATTTCATGGGAAACACATCGCGATAAACTGTTGCCTGGCAGTAAAGAACAGTGGACAATGACAATTCGTGGTGATCAAAAGGAAAAGGTATCAGCCGAAATGGTTGCTACTTTATACGATGCTTCTTTAGATGCGTTTAGACCCCTAAAATGGAATATGATGGGTTTGTTTCCAACTTTATATTCGAGTGAAAAATGGTCTGGTAGTGCATTTGGGATTAGTAATGGTCGGATAATTTCCAATTTTAAATCACCAAACATTAATGACTTTGTAAAAATATATTCAGACCTCTACTTGCCGAATATTCAATTGGGTTTTAGCCCTTATGCTGCTAATGGAGTTATGATGAAAAGGGGTGGAGTAACATTAGCTGCTATGAGTGAAAGCAATATGTCCGACAAAAGTGTAGCCGCAGTTCCAGAACAACAAGCAAAACCTATGTTGCCGGCAAAACCTGAATCTATTATTTCGATACGAAAAAATCTTCAAGAAACAGCATTCTTTTTCCCGCAATTGACAACGGATGCTGATGGAAATATTCAGTTGAATTTCACCATGCCTGAAGCACTTACAAAGTGGCGTTTCATGGCGTTTGCACATACGCCTGACTTGCGTTTGGGTATGTTGGAAGGTATGGTGCGTACACAAAAGGAGTTGATGGTTGTTCCCAACTTACCTCGTTTTTTACGCCAAGGAGATGATGTAAATATTGTTGCTAAGATTAGTAGCTTATCCACACAAATTCAAAATGGAGTTGCTCAAATTGAAGTGTTGAATGCGGTTACGCTACAACCTTTAAACACCATGTTCCGTATCAAAAATGAAAGCACAACCTTTTTAATTGAGCAGAATGAAAGTAAGGCTGTAAGTTGGAAATTGCACGTTCCGGAAAGTTTGTATGTTCCGGTCGTTATTAGAATTGTTGCTAAAGCAGGAAGCTTTTCCGATGGAGAAGAAAACACTATTCCAGTGGTTACCAATCGTATTCTGGTGACAGAATCTTTACCTCTGTGGATGAATGGTGATGGAAAAAAGAATTTTCATTTTGATAAGCTAATCAATGCTCAAAGCAACACTTTAGTAAATCATTCTCTGACTTTAGAATATGCTGGAAACCCCATCTGGTATGCCGTTCAAGCTTTGCCTTATCTGATGGAGTATCCGTATGAATGTGCTGAACAAACTTTCAATCGTTACTATGCTAATGCCTTGGGCGCCTTTATTTTGAGTCATACTCCGAAGCTTAAATTAGTTTTTGAAAGTTGGAAAGGAGATTCCACATTTTTACAATCACCATTAGAAAAAAATCAGGAATTGAAAGGAGCTTTGTTGGAAGAAACACCTTGGGTGCTGCAAGCACAGTCTGAGTCTGAACAAAGAAAACAGATTTCTCGATTATTCGAGAGTTATAAATTATCTAAGGAATTGAGTGCATCTGCGCAAAAACTAAAGGAAATGCAATTGCCCTCCGGTGCGTTTCCCTGGTTTAAGGGAATGCAATCCGACCGTTTTATTACACAGTATATTGTTACCGGAATTGGACGTTTAGCTAAACTGGGAATATCTAATTCGGATTTGAAACAAATAGCCAATAAAGCTTTGGTTTTTTTGGATAATGAGGTAAATAAAAGTTATGCTGAACTCCTTAAAAGAAAGGCTGATTTACAAATGCAGCATATTGGAAATTTTGAAGTTCAATATTTGTACATGCGTAGTTTCTTTGGGAAACCAACTGGAAATGATATTGTGGCATTCAATTATTATCAAGGACAAGCAGAAAAATATTTTTCAAAATTCAATCCTTACTTAAAAGGAATGATTGCATTAGTCTTATCTCGTAATAATTTGAAAGCTCAAGCAGGATTGGTTTTACAATCGTTAAAGGAAACATCAACTTCAAATGAAGAGATGGGAACATATTGGTTGCATCCCGGAAGCAGCTATTGGTGGTATGATGCGCCGGTTGAAACGCAAGCTCTACTGATTGAATGTTTTAAAGAAGTAAACCAAGATACCTTAATGGTTGATGGAATGAAACGGTGGTTACTTAAAAACAAACAAACGAATAGTTGGAAAACGTCAAAAGCAACTGCTGATGCGATATATGCCTTGTTATTGAACGACCAATCAGCTTTAAATGCAGAACCTGAAGTGGTCGTTCATTTAGGTAATAAAGAGTTGAAGGGTATTGAACAAAATCAACAAAAAGGAAGTGGATATTTTAAATGGAAATTTGCAGGAAAAGAAGTGTCTTCTTCTGATGGGAATATCTCTCTTCAAGTAACTGGAAGTCAAAGAAACCCATCTTGGGGAGCTGTTTATTGGCAATATTTTGAAGACATGGATAAGGTTTCATCTGCTAAGACACCCTTACAATTGGACAAGAAAATATTTGTAGAATCAATGACAGAAAAGGGCTTGCAATTAAATGAAGTTTCCCTTTCACAACCGTTGCAAGTTGGCAATAAGGTGGTTGTCAGAATAGTTCTTTCGGTTGATCGGGATATGGAGTATGTTCAACTAAAGGATATGCGTGCTTCTTGTTTTGAACCTATCAACGTCTTGAGTGGTTTTCAATGGAAACATGGTTTGGGCTATTATGAAAGCACAAAAGATTTAGCAACTAATTTCTTTTTCAATTTTCTACCTAAAGGAAAATATGTATTTGAATACCCGCTCCGCGTTCAGCAAAGCGGGGATTTTTCAGCAGGAATAGCTTCCATTCAGTGTATGTATGCACCGGAATTTTCCAGTCATAGTGAAGGGCAAAGGGTGATTGTGAAATAAAAAATGATATTAAGATGTAGCTCATTAATGACTTGACCTACTGCCGCTTCCTTTCCCTATTTTCTTTTCAGCCTCTAAAGCAATTTGAGATTGTTCAGCATATTTAGCATCAATGATTTCATATTGTTTTTGTGCTTTTTCAAATTCACCTTGTAGTTGTGCAATTCGTGTTGTTTGTAATTCAGTAGGTCGGGCTTCTTGAGCGCAAAGAGTTCTGTAAAGCTCAGAAATTTGTTCACGAAGCTTTGATTCATCTGCGAAAATTGATTTAGACTTTGTAGCTAAAAGCGTGCTACGCAAGGATTCTAATGCTGCATTGTAGTCTTGCAACAGTTTTTTCCCTTTTACAGTTTTCATCAAAGTGTCGTTTGCTTTCAACATCTTTTGATTGTTGTTGATTTTAGTAGTGAGCTGATAAAGGTTTTCATGAAGTTGGTAAAGTTTCATGGCTGCATCATGTTGGGCTTTTCGATCTGTTAAACGATAAGATGTATCAGAATTGTCTGGTATAAGCGTCAAATTGGAAGCATATTCTTTATTGCCGATGGTAATTTTTACCGTGTATTTTCCGGGCATCACCATAGGAGCTATAAACCCTGAGTAATCCGGTTTACTGCCGCCTGTTGCCACTTTGGGCGGTGTGTAGCGCATGTTCCAATACACCATATTAATACCCTTTCGTTTAGTGCCAGGCACTTGTTGAATAAGCTTCCCTTGTTCGTCATAAATATTGAGTTTAACATCTCCGGTATTCAATCGTTCTTTGAAATAATATTGAATGGGTTGGGTATAGGTATATGAAGGATTTGAAGCTGTCCATCCGCCATTACCAGGAAAGCCTCCACTGCCATATTTTCCCATAGAAAGTGTCATCGGTTTTGAAGGGAAAATATAGATGGCACTGTCTGCTATTGATTGCGTCAGTTCTCTAATTGGTGTGATGTCATCAAGCACAATAATTCCTCGTCCGTGTGTCGCTAAAACCAAATCATTGGTAGTTGGATGTATTTGAATGTCGCGTACCATTGCGTATTCCGGAATATTGCTTTTCATTCGAAACCAATCTGTGCCACCATTTACAGATGCAAACAAACCATTTTCAGTGCCGAGAAATAGTAAGTTTTTGTTCTTGAAATCTTCTTTTATTTTATGGGCAAAGCCTGTAAACTCAATACTGTTGATTAGCTGCCAGGTTTTTCCTAAGTCAGTAGATTTGGCTAAGTAAGTTTTCATATCGCCATACATGTGATTGTCGAACGTGGCATAAACCGTGTTTTTATCAAACTTTGAAAGCTCAATGCTACTAACCCATGTTTGAGGCGGAATTCCGGCTGTAGCATAGTTTTTGGCAACATTAGTCCATGTTTTACCGGCATCCGTTGTCAATTGAAGATTGCCATCATCAGTCCCTACCCAAATTGTTTTTTCATCAAATGGAGATTCTGTTATGGTAAATATGGTGCAATGATTTTCTGCGGAAGTGTTATCAGCACTCAGCCCGCCAGATTCTTCTTGTTGTAGTTTTTTCTTATCGTTTGTTGTTAGGTCGGGTGAAATCCGCTCCCAGCTTCGACCTTGATCTGTAGTACGATAAAGGTATTGAGCACCGGTGTATAAGTTTTTAGTATTTGCAGTTCCCATTGTAATGGGCGTATTCCAGTTCCAGCGTAGCTTTTCTTCTTTTGGTGTTTGTTGTGGTTGGATGTTTACGGATTTAAGTGTAGTGAGGTTTATGCGCCCCATATTTCCACCTTGATATTCGGCATAGGCAATATTGGGGTCGTTAAGGTCAGGTTGTGTCCAAAATCCATCACCAAAGTATATGTTCATCCAGTTGGCATTGCCAATTCCGCCTGGAGCTGCACTGGGGGCTATCCAACTGCCGTTATCTTGAAGCCCTCCATACATGCGATAGGGTTGTTGATTGTCAATGGCTACATGGTAAAACTGACCAACCGGTAAATTTTGCACAAATAACCAAGTTGCGCCTCGATCCATACTGAAATACACACCGCCATCTGTGCCAAGAAACATTTGGTTTGTATAATTTGGGTTTATCCAAAGTGCATGGTGGTCGCTATGTACCCATCCTCCTTCATTGCTTGCTTCGGAAAAAGAATATCCTCCGTCATTTGAATAAGAAAAGCTGAAAGCAGGACGATATACTCGATTGGCATCTTTGGGGTCGAAAACAATAGTGCTAAAATAAAATGGTCGTGCTGTAACATTCATAGTGCTGCTTTGGCTTTTCCATGTTTCACCGGCATCTTCAGAAATATAAAGACCGGTTTCTTTTGCTTCCACTATGGCTAATAGTTTTTTAGGATTACTGGGGGCTAATGCTATAGCAACTCGTCCGAATGGTTTTTGTGGTAATCCATTTTTTAGTTCCTTCCATGATCTTCCTCCATCGGTACTTTTGTAGAATCCACTTCCTTTTCCACCTGAATTAAATGAATAGGGTAGTCTTCTAAATTCCCAAGTGGTCGCATAAATGGTTTCCGGGTTTTGCGGATCAAGTGCTATATCTGCACAACCTGATTTTTCGTTGATGTAAAGGATTTTGTTCCATGTTTTTCCGCCGTCTGTTGTCTTATATAATCCACGATGTTTGCTGTCGCACCAAAGAGGACCAGGAGCTGCTACATATACTATATCTGAATTTTTGGGGTTGATAACAATCTTAGAAATGTGCTCAGTGCTGTCTAATCCAAGTTTTGACCAGTTTTCACCACCATCTGTTGATTTATACAAGCCATTGCCAATTGAAACAGAATTGCGCATATTGCTTTCTCCGGTTCCGGCAAATACTATATCAGGCTTCGTCTGATCAATAGCTAAGGCTCCTATACTTTGGCAATATTTATCGAAGATGGGTTTCCAAGATGCTCCGGCATTGGTGCTTTTCCAAATCCCTCCTCCTGCTGTGCCGGTATAAATTGTTTTGTTGTCGGAAATGACACCTTCAATTGCGGTAATGCGCCCACTCATAGTGCCGGGACCTAATTGTCGGGCTTCCATGACACCAAAGGTGGCACTGTTTATTTTTGTTTGAGCTTGGATACAAGTAGATACCAAGAATAGCACAGGGAGCAGAATCTGACGTTTCATTTGGAATAATTCTAGGCAAAGTTGCTGAAAAAAGCTAAAAGTGTTTTTGAGAATTGTATCTAAAATGAAGAAGCCCCTCTTTTGAAGGGACTGCTTTATTGTTTTTTGAAATAATGATTTACAAGGCCGGTTTAAAAATCTTGTCTTCAACTTTAGGGTTTACTTCTACAGACTTTAGTGTAACAGGCCCGTTAGGAGATTCAATAGTAAATGGAACAGTAATGCCTTCAGGTAGTTTTTTAAAATTGCTGAATGTAGTCGCTACTTCCATTTCTTTGCCATTTGCTTTCATCTTTTGGCTTTCTTTCAATTTGTAATAGTTGCCGGCATCAAAGAACATTGTTTTTTCTTTGCCTGATTTTTCAATCAGTTTAATTTTAAACACTTCTGTTCCTTCCATGTCGTCTTTACCAAGAAATTCTACCTTGCTTCCTTTTGCTTTATAGTCAACCAATTCACCTTGAATATCCAATTGGTCTTGCATTTCTTTTACATCATCTGCAGTCATTGGTTCCGGCTTTTGTTGTCCTTGAATCGGGAAAAACATCCAACCTTCTTTGTCCGTAACAATCTGATAGTTGTTGGCATCCATGATTGTGAGGTCAAGGCGAAACCCTTTTTTATTAACTGTTGTCATCGTAACCGGAATTTCCATTCCTTGTGCAGTTACGCTTCCGGACATTTTCATTGTGTTTATTTTTTTCCAAGTGTCAGCTCCGCCAATAGCTGTTAAGTGTTTGGAAATAACTTCTTCCGCGGATTGTGCAAAAGCAGTGGACGTGGTCAATAGGATTCCTAAAACAAGAGGTAGTTTCAATAATTTCATTTTTCTGTTTTTTTAAAAGGAAATAAAAGTAGGGAAGAGAAACCAAATGAAAATGCAAAAATTAAAAATGAAGGGAAGCGTTAAGATCAAAAAAAGCGTAGAAGTTTTTTATTTCTACGCTTTTTAATTGTTTTAAAATCAAGTTGATTTTCTACTTATTCTACCGTAACAGATTTTGCCAAATTTCGAGGCTGATCTACGTTGCAACCGCGTAGAATGGCTATATGGTAAGATAGCAATTGAAGGGGAACTATGGTTACTAAAGGCGAAAGCACTTCTTCAGTTGCCGGCACTTCAATAATATGGTCTGCCATAGATCGAATATGGGTGTCTCCTTCGTTCACAACGGCAATCACCTTTCCCTTACGAGCTTTTACTTCTTGAATATTGGAGACTATTTTTTCATAAGCACTGGCATTGGTAGCTAAAAATACTACTGGCATATTTTCGTCTATCAAAGCAATAGGTCCATGCTTCATTTCAGCAGCCGGATACCCTTCAGCGTGGATGTAGGAGATTTCTTTTAGCTTGAGTGCACCTTCTAATGCTACAGGAAAGTTGTAACCTCTTCCGAGATACAAGAAGTTGCTGGCATCTTTGTATATAGCGGCGATTTCTTGAATTTGTTTATCTAATTTCAGGGTGGCTTCAATTTTTTGTGGCATGTGCTCTAACTCATACAATATCTCACGAAGTTTAGAAACAGAAATGGTACCTTTTTCTTTTGCAATTTGTAAGGCTATCAGCGTGAGTATGGTAATTTGAGCCGTAAAAGCTTTGGTTGATGCAACACCAATTTCAGGGCCTGCATGTGTGTAAGAACCAGCATGTGAGATGCGGGCAATAGATGAACCAATAACGTTGCAAATGCCGTAAATAAGTGCTTGGCGATCTTTTGCTAGTTCAATGGCTGCTAAAGTGTCTGCGGTTTCACCAGATTGCGAAATGGCAATCATCACATCTTTTTCACCAATTATCGGGTTGCGATATCGAAACTCAGATGCGTATTCTACTTCTACTGGAACACGTGCTAAATCTTCGATTAAATATTCTCCCAATAGTGCAGAATGCCAAGATGTACCACAAGCAGAAATAATAATTCTGTTAGCCGTGTTTATACGATTAGTGTATTCACTCAGCCCACCTAATTTAATCCACCCTTGTTCAGCATTCATGCGTCCGCGCAAAGCATCTGCAATAACCTTTGGTTGCTCATAAATTTCTTTCAGCATAAAGTGGTCAAACCCACTTTTCTCAATGGCTTCGAGGCTTAATTCTAATTTTTGAATAGCATGAGATTTCTCAATGTTGCCAAGCGTTTTGATATGATAGCTACCATCGCGGCTGATACAAGCATATTCTTGGTCATCGAGGTAAATTACATTTTTGGTGTATTCTACAATAGGCGAAGCATCTGAAGCTATGAAAAATTCATCTTCACCAATACCAATAACCATTGGGCTACCTTTTCGGGCTGCAATTAAATGGTCGGGATCGTGGCGATCAATCACTACGATGGCATAAGCACCTACAACTTCATTTAAGGCAGAACGAACAGCATCTTCGAGGTTTAATTTGTCTTGCTTTCTTACCTCTTCAATCAGATTTACCAATACTTCGGTATCTGTATCAGATTTAAAAGTATAGCCGCGTTTGATCAATTCTTTTTTTATAGAATCATAGTTCTCAATGATGCCATTATGAATCAATGCTAAGTCGCCTGAGTTTGACAAATGCGGGTGTGCATTCACGTCGTTTGGAACACCGTGTGTAGCCCAGCGAGTATGCCCGATACCAATGGTTGCAGAAACATCTTTACCATCCGTGAATTCCTCTAACTCGCTAACCTTTCCGGCTTTTTTATAAACATGCAGATTACCATTTAATACAGCAATACCGGCACTGTCATAGCCGCGATACTCTAATCTTTTTAAGCCTTTTAGTAAAATGGGAAAGGCTTGCTTGTTTCCGATGTAACCAACAATTCCACACATAGGATTGGGAGTGTTTTTTTATAATTTGGCGTAATAAATTTTTAATTTTATTTTTAGGTTGTTGTCGCTCAGGTTTCTTCCACCTGCCAGAAGTCTATAAGCTCCAGGGAAAGTAACAGCCCCATTTAATCGCAAATGTAAGGTATCTCTTTGGTCTATAACAGCCCTTTGAAGTTCACGTGGAATGTTGAGTACATACTGTGAATAGGTAACACCGTTATTTACGTAATCTCGTCTCAATCCGTCCATAAAAATCAAAGGTTCAGAACTGGTCAATGGATAGCGGTCCTGAATACTGACAACTGTGTCGCCTTGCACACGAACTGGATATAGTCTTGAAGGCGGATAATAAATATCCGATTGATCGCCTGCCATTTTGTATTGAGTGATGATTAATTCAGCTTTTATAATGGGTTTGGCAGGAAGATTTTTAGCAAAAGGGATGAGAATGTCTAAGGCTGCACCGGGTTCATTTTGCACAACTACTATAGAGTCTGAAATCGTAGGTGAGACAATCAAATTGCCTGCTAATTTCCCCGAAAAATTTCGAGTAAAACGATTGTAGTGGGCATCCTTTGTTTGGTCAAAATAGAAGGAAGCATACTTTACGGAATCTCCTGTTCCGCTACTGGCATCGGTGTAGAAAAATTGAATGTTTGCACGTGTAAAATCAGAACCTCCATTCAGCAAAAAATAGTAAAGCGCATTGCCGTTATTAGTGTCAGCAGTGGTGATATAAAACCCTCTTTGGAAATTGAGAAAATCGCTGTATGCCCCCAATGCACTGCCGCTTGTTTTGGCAGCTTCCGTTGCAATACGGTTTACAAAATCTTGACTGAGTTTGATACGAACATGGGCATTCTGCATTATTCCTCGAACGCTTACAGAATCCTTAATGCGTTGATGGCTGGCGTTTGCATTAAAGCCAATCCTTGCACTGCCTATGCTGGTGGCATTGTAAGCAGTGAAAGAGTTTGCATAATAGCTGCTATCCACTCGAATAGAGTCATTATTGGCAATTTCATAAACCAATAGTTCTTGCTCCAAATTGGAAAGGGTAGTATCTCCCCAAGCAAAGCCGGAAAATGGAAGTATTAAAATAGCGGAATCCGGTGTTTTGGGAAATGAATACCCTAAACTGGGAGGAACAACCTGAAAATAAAATCCTGCTGTGGTTTTTCCGGCTATCGGATCGGTAGAAACTGTGCCAAGTGCATGATAGATAGGTATTCCTGAAATGCTGACACTGGTTTTTAATTTACCCGAAATAGCCGTTTTGGTTAGAATGGTTAGCGTGTCCGGGATAGAAACCGTATTGGCTGTGTCGCCCACGGAAATAACGCTTGAACCAAGGATTGTGTCTTCTTTACAACCGGCAATAAATAAACCTAAGCAGGCAAAAATGACTGCCAGAAGATTGAAAAAACGAGGTTTCAAAAGGAAAAAATTTGAGCGAATGTGTATAAATAATTTTTAAGACTCTGTTAAGCTTTTGTAGAGTTCAAAAAGCTCCGTAATATCATCATTCCAGCTCTCTTCAAACTTGATCACTTTTTTAGTTCGGCTCGGCTTAATTTCTTCAACAATTTCTTGGTCTAAATGCTGGTCTCCTAAAATAACTACATCTGAACTTTTACTGGCCCCCAACGTCAAAGCAGTATTTGTACCGGCTTTGTAGGTGTCTAAGTCTTTTTCTTTTATGTCAGCACTGACTAATGCCTTTTTGATAAAATCATCACTCAATTTTTCAGAAAACTGATCGTTTTGAGCGGTAAAAATAACTTTTGAATAATTAAATACTGGTTCTTTTTTATAAGCAGTTTTAAGGTATGTAGGAATGAGCGATGTCATCCAACCGTGGCAGTGAATAACATGGGGCGGCCATCCGAATTTCTTCACTGTTTCCAGCGCACTCTTACAGAAAAAAATCATGCGCTCGGCATTGTCATCATAGAAATGGTCTTTGTCATCTCTAAGATCAAATTTACGCTTGAAGTAATCTTCATTATCCATGAAATATACTTGCAACCTCGCATTGGGAAGTGAGGCTACTTTAATGATCAAAGGATAGTCATCTTTGTCAATAATAATATTGATACCCGACAAACGAACTACTTCGTGCAAGCGATGCCGACGTTCATTGATGGTGCCGAAACGAGGCATGATTACCCGAATCTCTAAGCCTGAATCAAAGGTCTTGATGGCAAGGCGGTTGAGAATGTTTGCAAAGTCGGTAAACTCAATGTAGGGGGAAAGTTCGTTGGCAACAATTAAAACTCTTTTTTTGTCTGCAGACATGGATGGTTTGTATTAGAAAATACCTTGAAAAATATACCCTTAAAAAATTAAGACTGCAAAATTACGAAAATGTTGAATTCCAACCTTACTTTGCAAACGCCAACAAGCAATTTTTGATGATAATTTTCAAAACAGAAGCAGATATTCAGAATTATTTGTCTGATTTACGATTAAAAAGTAAGTCTATCGGCTTTGTGCCAACAATGGGCGCATTGCACGCCGGACACGGTTCTTTAGTCCTAAAAGCAAAGGATGAAAGTGATTGCGTTGTATGTAGTGTGTTCGTCAATCCTACTCAGTTTAATGACAAAGCTGATTTTGAAAAATATCCCATTACTCGAGAGGCTGATTTGGCACTTTTACTCGAATGGGGGTGCAATGTTGCTTTTTTTCCCGAAGTATCTGACGTTTATCCAAATGGTATGACTGCAAATTCAGCATTCGATTTTGGATATTTAGACACCATTTTAGAAGGTGCAAAAAGACCGGGACATTTTCGAGGGGTCGCGCAAGTAGTGTCCCGATTATTGGATATTGTCAAACCTACGGATTTATTTCTGGGACAAAAAGATTTTCAACAATGTATGGTGATTCAGCAGTTGCTGAAATTGAAAGAAAATCCCTACCATACCAAATTGCATATTTGCCCTACTGTTAGAGAGGCTGATGGATTAGCCATGAGTTCGAGAAATAAATTGTTGTCAGAGCCACAAAGGACTTTGGCTGCTACCATCTATCAATGTCTGGTGTCTATTCAATCCAAACAATCAACAGATTCTTTTTCGGTTGTGCAACGCGAATGTTTAGACTTGTTGACAAAAAAAGATTTTGTACCGGAATATGTTTCTATTGCTGATGCCGACACTCTTTCATTGCTTGAAGACTTTGACGTAAATCGAAAAATGGTTGCTTTAATTGCAGCAAAAATTGGTCATGTTCGATTAATAGATAACCTCTTGTTGAACTAATATTTGTCTATAAGACATACAGTTAATCTTAGAATTTTGGCATTTTGATCAAATTTGGTGCTTAAAATGGTCTGAATCATAAGATCGGAAAAGGTTTAAGCAATTTGAAAGTGCTTTTATTCAACCTGTTTTTTTGTGACCAAAATTGAGACAAAAATGTGCAGTTTGAAGTAGTAAAAACGTCGTAAAAAAAAATAACGGAAAAGGGGAGCAACGGTATCGTTGCAGTGATTGTTTCCACCATTTTTGAGGAGTAATTTGGGTGTTAGAGAATGTTGTCAGTTTATATAATTTTGTAAATATATTACATGTTTTCAGATTGATTATAAGCCAGGGTATCTTACAATAGGCACAATTATGGACTGTTTAATATCTTATCGGTAGAATGAACAAGGCATTTACTAATGAACAGAACCTTAGTGAGGAAAGTTGAAGAATATTGTACAGACCTATAAATTGAACTGGCATCGTGGGCTAATGGTCGAGAAGAAAAGGGTTTTATCAAATGGCATGTTCATCTAAAAGCAAAAGTAGGGAAATGGATTTTCGCGATTTAGACATGCCAATAGTTGTAAAAAGAATGTCATTCAAAAGCTGTTCTCTATCGTTTACGCATCATGCTTATTTGCTCACAAGTTGTTCCCCAAGATTCTATTCAAACAATTGCGTACCCTTGGATTTCCCCACAACAGCAAGAGAATCGAAAATCTGTGCAACTTAAACCATCAAGTACTTATCCCGCCAATAAGGAGAATGACCCGTCTAAAGGTGCCATTCCATCTCCGGCACTCACTAATACAACGGTAAGTCCTGACGTGGAAAGGTCTTTGTAAGTAGCAAGAATGCCGTTGTTTTCACCGTTGATTTCTGTGGTCAATTGCGGCACGGGCAAATCTTGCAGTTCCATCTCGAAAGTGATATCATATATACCGGCACTTCTCCGCTCTATGCTTCTGATATTGTAGCTGCTTTGTATATCGAAAGAGCCTTCTTCGTTCCATGTGAAAATACCTGATGCGAGCCTTCCTGTTCCAAGAGCGGATAATTTATTCGAAGTCTGTAAAAATGCTCTGCTTTGCGCGTAAGAAA
>JAFDXP010000073.1 GCA_018267875.1 Bacteroidota bacterium
GGCCGGCCTGTCACCCGACGGCCAGCCCCAGCCTGCCACACGCCGCCGTGGCCATCCCCCGGCTCGCGCGCCCGAAATGGAAAAACCCCGCTGAGTGGCTGCACTCAGCGGGTTTTTCGTATTTGGTTGCGGGGGCCGGATTTGAACCGACGACCTTTGGGTTATGAGCCCAACGAGCTACCGCTGCTCTACCTCGCGATGAGGTTGCAAAAGTAGGCAAATAATCTAAACTACCAAAAGGAAATTGCGTGTAAGCTGTATTTATTTTTTTAGATGCTTTTTTTTGATTTTATTAAAATTCATGAAAAGCAATAGGGGCTTAGTTTTCAATTAAACAATCAATCGAAAACCACGTAGAAAATCTTCAATAGGCATTTGTTTCTTGCCCTCCATTTGAATTTGGTCGAGGTAAATCCAACCATTCGCGGCAGCAATCCTTAAATAGTGTTTATGATCGGTTTCAATAGTGCCTGTAACAACTTTTGATGTAGTGTATTCTGCATGAGCTTTGAAAATTTTGATCAGCTTTCCTTGCAGTGTTGCGTGTGCAGTTGGGTAAGGTGCTAAACCTCTTATTAGATTGATAATTTCGTTCGTTGATTTGTTCCAATCTATAAATAAATCGTCCTTAAAAATTTTGGGAGCATGTTTCAACTTTAGATAGTCAACTTTTGACTGTGGCGTTTCTATAATAGATTCATCAGTTAAACCGGCAATCGTGTCTATCAATAATTGAGCTCCAGCTATCATGAGTTTGTCATGAATAGTTCCGGCATTGTCTGTTTGTGTTATCTCAATTTTCTTTTGCAAGAGTATGTCTCCGGTATCTATTTCGTGTTTCAATTTAAAGGTCGTAACGCCTGTTTCGCTTTCTCCATTTATGATTGCCCAATTGATAGGTGCTGCTCCTCTATATTGTGGCAATAGGGATGCATGGACATTGATAGTGCCCAAAGCAGGCATATTCCAAACCACCTCTGGCAACATTCTAAAAGCTACAACTACTTGCAAATCGGCACGCAGATCTTTGAGTTGAGTAAGGAAATCAACGTTTTTAAGTTTTTCAGGTTGTAAAAGATTAAGGTTTTGCGCTTCTGCATATTCTTTTACGGCAGACTTGTGCAGGTGCATTCCTCTTCCGGCAGGCTTGTCGGGCGATGTTACCACACCAACTATTTGAGTACCTGCTTCAACAAGGGCTTTTAGAGATGCAACGGCAAACAATGGAGTACCCATGAATACTATGCGAAGATCTTGAAGTTGTCTTTTTTTCACGATTATAATTGCTTCTAAGTGCCTACAAAGCTAATGTCCCCAGTTTTTTTATAGCACATTGATTAAACTATTTGTCAACAAAGCAGTCTTACTTTTGAGTTTTAGATGAATCATTCAGGTTTTATTATCGAAGATCAATTGTTGCTGGCTTCTTTTAGGCAGCCTGAGTCGCGTGAATTAGCTTACACACAGTTAATTAGAAAATATCAAGAACGTTTGTATTGGCATATCCGCCGCTTAGTGATTGTGCATGAAGATGCAGACGATGTGTTGCAAAACGTGTTTATCAAAGTGTGGAAAGGGTTGGATAATTTTAGGGAGGAAGCAAATTTGTACACATGGCTATATAAAATAGCAACCCACGAAGCACTTAGCTGGCTTGAAATACAGAAGAGAAGACAAACCATTTCGATTGATCATGATGAAAGCCCTATGGTGGCTGCATTAGAAGCACAAAAGGGGTTTGATGCAAATAAATTAGAATGGAAATTACAACGAGCTATTCAATCATTACCCGAAAAGCAGCGTTTAGTGTTTACATTACGATACT
This sequence comes from Bacteroidota bacterium, assembly GCA_018267875.1. Classification (GTDB taxonomy): domain Bacteria; phylum Bacteroidota; class Bacteroidia; order Chitinophagales; family Chitinophagaceae; genus JAFIGV01. The sequence continues at coordinate 1,826 of JAFDXP010000073.1, forward strand.
ATGACGAAATGCCCTACGAAAAGATGTCTGAAGTATTGGGTACCTCTACCGGTGCATTAAAAGCATCTTATCATCATGCAGTAAAAAAAGTAGAAGATTTTCTATTACAGAATTAAACCTTGATACAGTAAAAACATCAAAGTATATGTTATGAAAGGAAGTACAGAAGTTTGGGAAGAATTAAGTGCAATGGGAAGTAGCTTGAACGCCATTTCACGAACAATGCCTTTCGATCTTCCATCTGAATATTTTAAAAATCTACCTAATGAAGTTAATCTTTACCTGAGCCAGAATGATCGTGTTCATTTGCCGGAAAGCAAGATGCCATTTTCTGTTCCTAATCAATATTTTGAGCAATTACCCAAACAAATCTTACAAAGAACTAAACAATCGTCGCTCAATAAAAAAGTTGGTTTAGTTACTATTCTTTTGAATAAAAAAATTCAATTAGCAGCCGCTGCTGTTATTGTATTAATAGTTGGTAGCACTTTAGGCATTTCTCTTTTGAAAAGCAAAACTTTTGAGGGGCAATTAGCCAAAATTCCGGTTCAATCTGCTCAAGAATATGTTATGCAAACTTCACCCTACTTAATATCAAATAGCAACAGCACTTTAAATATCGTACCTAACCAATTATCAAGAACAGAAATAAAACAGTATTTAGATGAAACAGGATGGCAGTAAATTCAAAATTTATGTAAACCTCTTTGACCACCTGAAACGGATTGCGTTATTGTGTGTGTTTATTTTAATGGGGTTGTCTATTCATGCTTCGGGCCAAATGCCCGGAAAACGACATGAACGAATTCATGCATTGAAAGCTGCTTACATTACAGATAGGTTACAGCTTTCTGGAAAACAAGCAGAACAATTTTGGCCTATTTACAACCAATATGAAGCAGATGTTAAAGCCTTGCGCAAAACTTTCTTATCCAATCAACAAGGAAGTGGAAATGTGCTAAACAATAGAAATGCCTATAAAATGATAGATGAAAATCTTGATTATCAAGAAGCATTAATTAAACTAAAAAGGCAGTATAATTTGGAATTTATAAAAGTACTTTCAGCTCAACAATTGAATGACTTGTACCTATCTGAGCATGAATTTAGGCAGATGTTGATTCAGCGAATTCATGATCGTAAATAAGTATGATTAGGAGTCTTGATCACGATTGTTTGCATAAGCAGTAATGTCTCCATGCAAGGCTTTCAACTCTACCAATAGTTTGCCTGCATATCGTTGTTGCTCCTTGTTTAAATCAGAAATAATCTGGCATGTATTTTCATTAGTAGTAAATAATAGGGTCAGGTTTGGGTGTATGATTTGAAGTAGGTTTAAAGATTTTTCAAACCATTCTTTGCATTGTTCTAACAACACAGTTGATTCATGATTTTCTTCAATTTTGAAATGATCATGTTCAAATTCCAAATTGATATTGGTCAATTCGTGGGTTATTCTCACATTGTGATTCAATAATTGAAAAAAGGCAATAACACGCTTTTTATTGCTTTTTCCGGGTTCTTCCGTAAAACGAGTAAAGGAGTCAAAGGCATTACTGTTTTTGCTCTCTGCATTCCGTTTGTTTTTGGTCCATGCAGAAGGACGTTTGGCTAAATATAAAGTCGCCATGAAATATTCATAATTGCCCTGAACAGCTTCGGCAAAGAGAGTTGGTAAAGAATAACGATCCCAAGTAGGAAGTAGTGTAAAACCTGCTATGATGGCTAATAATGCTCCCGAAACAGTGCAAATTGCACGAATACCAATGAGCATAGGATTGATGCTTTCCTCCACATCAAACAACAAAACCAAACTTACAGTGATAAAAAAAACGGCAATGGAATATCGTTTTCTAATGAAATAAACCATAAACAAAAAGCACAAAAACAACATCAGTTCTTTAGCATACATGGCTGTTGGTAGGCGAATTAAAAGCCCACCAACTAAGCCGCCTGTTAAGGTTCCTACTACACGATCTATGGCCTTTTTCCAAGTGGCATTAAAGTATGGTTGCATGACAATCATAACAGTAAATGGCAACCAATACCCATGATTTATATGAAACCACTTATACACAAACAAGGCAAAACCAGCAGCCAATGCACTTCTAAGTCCATACCGAGCGTTATTCGATTTGAAGTTGAATAACATTTTCATGTTCTGGAAAAGATGTCGTGGATGCAACACCCATAAAGTTTGCATGAGTGAATAACTTTTGAAAACAGAACGATCGTCGCCCATCATTTCTAATTGCTCTAAGCCACGCTCCATAAGCTTTTGACTCCGCTCAAGCAATAGAATAACTCGGTTTATCATGTTGATGGTTGTGTTGTCAAAATATGTTCTTTGGTCTTTTAGCAATTCGGTCATTCGGGCAAGCCTAGCTAATCGGGAACGAATTAAAAGCTCTTCTTCTCCTTTTAAGTTCACTACAAAAGCAGACATTCGTTCTAACGATTGTTGTAATGCCCGTAAGGCATCGTGAACCTTGGTGCGTAATTCTGTTGGGATTTCTTTTATGCGCACCTCTTCTAATTCTTCACTGATGGTTACAATATTTGCTGATACTAATGCGGCTACTTTTCGCAATTGAGCTAATTGAAAACGAATGCTATCTTCATTTTTAGCTTGATGAGCCATTGTTTCAAAAAAATGGAAAGAATTGTTAAGCATAGAACGTACTTCCTTTTCTTTGAGGTATAATTCTCTAATTGTGCTGCGAGTCGCTTTACCATCCCAACCTTGAAGGACAGTGATTGCCAAATCAGATGTAGCGCGCCAAATAAGGGCAATGCTTCGTCTATAAGGTCGTTGAGCGGGGGTTAAAAGAGAGGCTGAAAGCCCAACAAAGGTCGTCCAAGCACCTCCAAATGCTACTAACTGAAGCCTTTCCCACACATCCTTTTGATGCAATGGAGGGTAGGCATTGGAAATAATAAATAATACCAATACACCTACCGATATTCCTGCTCCACGGTCACCTAAATTTTTGAAAAGCCCCGAAATGATGCCAACCAAAATCATTGCCGGAACACTTAGCCAAAGGCTATTTGCCGTTACACTTCCTAATGCTGCAAATAGAGAAGTTAAGATTGCACCACCCACCAAAACCCGCACTCGCTGTGCAAAAGAGCCTTTTAATTCTATCCAGCATAAACATTCAGCTACAAGGGTTATCCAACTGGCATCTTGCAGTCTATTGTTGTAAACACCCCAAATAATTGGCACGGTTGCAGTTACTGCCATTCTTAATCCCCATGCAAACAAGGGTTCAAAATTTTCATTTTGAATGAGTATATGAAGTTGTTTGAAGGGATGATTCATCAGCTTAGGCAAAGTTCTGCTGAATAAATTTAGTAGGCTAATTGTTTGTCAATGAGTAATTGTAACTGACCGGCTGAAATTATTCCCTCAAAAAAATTAGTATAGCTTGTGTTTTGGTAACAAATATACGTGAAGGGTATGCCGCCTGACCAATTGGACGTTAATTGCATCAAGAAAGGTGCGGCAGGATCTGTAAGCCAAATAATTTCAGGTTGGATTTTTTTTCTGGCAGCAAATTTAGACAGTCTTTTCGGATACATGGAGGCATCATCAACGCTTACTAATAAGACTTTAACGGGCTTATGAGAATAATACATTTCAAGCTTATTCCATTCGGGCAATTCGCGCACACAAGGTCCGCACCAGGTAGCCCAGAAGTTGATTACGAAAACGGTGTCTGTATGTGCTATTCGACTTTTTAAAGTTTCTACGCTGGAAGATGAAACCGATTGAGCTTCTGCTAAAAAAGACGATAAAATGAGTAAGAAAAATAAGACTGAGCGAATGATCATTTTTCAAAAATAATGATCAAAAGAAATAGAAAACTTACTTCTTTTTGATATTTATTTGTCGCCTTTTTTGACGAATTTCAAAGTAAATATGCTTGTTGTGGTTATTAATAAGGTCAGCCGGTATAGCCGATTGAGTAGGCTTAAATTGATCAGTAAATGCAGCATCACTGAGCGTAACAACATATTTTCCCGAGGGTAGATTGAAATAAAACTCACCTGCATCGTCAGTTAGTGTTGTATATTGTTCACCTGCTTCTCCGGTAGCTATAACTTTAATATTGTGTGGATTAAAATCAGCGTTTGAAAGCGAATCTTTTTCAATCAGCAATTTGCCGGATAATACGCGACTTACTTTGTAAGGAATATCAATAGTTCGATTTCCTTTCAATTCAAAATATTGAATTGTTCCACCGGCAGGCATCCATCCTTTTAATTTACTACTAAAGCCAAAATCTGCTTTGTAAGCACCTTTTTCCGTGTTTTTATAAATTACCATTCCATTGCCATCGCTTACAAATAAATCACCGTTTAAGGATAAAGTTTGACCGGCAACCGCCTCTTCACCTTTGTCTTTAACACCATTGCTGTTCATGTCTTTAAACAGTACTAAATTTAGGTTGTAAAACTTCCGCACCGGCACAAATGGTGCTTTGATACGCATTCTGAAAGCCGTATTTAGATAGGCATTGTTTGAACCTGCACCACCTAAAGGCAAGATTCCATTGATGGTAAAATCGTAAGCTTTTGTAGCATAGTTTATGTTGGTAAGTACGCTGGCATTGTAGTTGTTGTCCGGCATAGAACGTGCATAGTTCCCTTGTAATCTAACACTGAGTGCTTTCTTTAATAGTTTCATTTCAGCATAAGGGCCTAAAATGAGGCGGTTATATTCTGCTTCTTGATGTAAGTAACCGATCAGATCTTGATAATAATATGGTCCATAGTCAAATCGAAAAGCTGTACCAAATGATTTATATTGGATGGAACCTTGAGAAGTGGTAACAAGTACATTTTTGGATGGTCCGTTAGTTACCGACATATATCCAGTGTAGTTATTAACGTTGATGAACAGTTTTTTAAATAACAGAGAAGATAAGGTTAGATTGAGGTAGTCAAAATTAGTGTTGTAAGTACCTTCTCCTTCTTGTTTTTGTTTTTGATTGCCAATGCCTAACGATAAAGAATTGTTTCGAAAAGAAATACCGCCCCTAACGCCTACATTACTAGTTTGAATGTTGAAAACATTTTCAAAATAAAGGGTGTCTTGCCAATAATTTGAACGACGCATATTATATTCATAATAACCTCCTAAAAAATTGTTTTTTAGCAGCCACCTAACATCATGTTGTTGAACGCGTTGCCCCTTAAATGTTCCGGGATAACTATTGCTGTTCATTAATACGTTTGAAGTAATAGCAAGTTTTTTAGTGTTGTATTGAAAGTTATAGCCAAATGATGTTCCGAGTAAAAACCTTTTAGCACCTTCTTGCAAATACCCATCATTTTTTTCAGCACCAATTCCGGTGATGAAGGTTAATCTTCCATCTTTTAATTTGTAGTCGGTTAACTGACTAATGATAGCACTATTCATTCCCGTAACATTATCACGCCGAACAGATAATGCGTCTGAAATTCGCAAATTGTCGTTCAAATTCATTTGAAGTGCTGCTCCTCCAACTTTTGTATCACCCACACGACTTTTGACCATTGCAAAAACTTCCGCTTTATTTCTTGCTTTCCAATCATAGCCAAATCGAGCTCCATATCCATCAACCATAAATTCACCTGCACCTTGAATGTTACCTGCACTTGCCGAAAAGTTTTTTCCGGTATAGTCTAATCGGGCTATGCTATTATTGTTTGTTTGACCTTGAGCATACGTGTTGCTGCGAAAAGACATGGTAACACGATCATAATCACTAAAATCAAGTGTTCCATAAAGAGCACCATAATATTGAAGAGGTGCGTCCTTGCCGGAATACATAGCTCCTACTTCAAATTGTAAAGGCATTTCTAAAAAAGCAGAATTATGGTCGCGAAGCAAAAAACCAATTTTAGAAACAGATTGAATCAGATTGATAACTTCTTTTTTATCGCTTGTCAAAGAAATGCGAATATCTTCTTTCCGCAATAATGAATATTGACTTTCAGAAATGGTGATAGGAAGGGAAATGGTTGTATCCTTCCCTGGTCTTAAATTAAGTTCAATATTGGCATTAAATTTCAGTAGTTGATTGGCTGCAGAAACTTTATAATGACCTGGTGTATTCCCTGCATTTTTTAAATAAACCGGAAAGCTTGTATTCTTCTGATAACTTGTCAGAACAAGGTTTGAATTAGGCAAAGAGCCTTTAAAATTGGAATACTCTTGCACCTTTATTTTGTAGAAGGTTTTCCTACTGTCCATTACTCCGGTATTGAATCTGTATTCAATGCGAACTTGTTGCCAATTGGCAGTATTGTTTCCAGATGGCGTAAAGCGCATTGGTATGATGGTGTTGGCAAAAGCTTCTAAGGTAATGTTGGCAACATTGGGTGTAATCATTTGCCAACTGGAAGGCCCTGCTATGATTACCTGAAGTTCAAGCCTATTGGCAGTGTTGTTTGATAATGTGAGGGTATTGTAAACAAAATCTTTGTTGCTACTTGCAATGACTGAATCATACAGAACTTTAGCTGTAAAAACAGATTTCATCTGATCGTTCATGTTTGCTTGAACAGAAGCGTTGAAATAGCTGCTACCGCTATTTTCAGCAACTAAATTATTGTCTGTGCCTACGCCTTTATAGGTTGAGTCTGAAAAGGTTACTTTAGTTGCTAATTTTCTAAACTTTTCCGGCTCTAATTCTTGTTCTAATTTATAAACTTCATCATCGGCTAATTGTATTTCTAATTTGGGAGGCAAAACTGGTGCTGAGTGATGGGAAACAAGCGTATCCTTGATATAAGGGCTTGGTAAATGTTGTTTATGAGGTATGTGCCCGGTGCTATTGATATGCTCTTGTGGAAGTGATTTTTTATCTGGGACTTGATTGGGTGTGGAGTAGGGTGTAGTATTTGCGGTTATTGAATTAGTTGAATTTTGGAAGGAGTGCGTTGTTGTATTATTGATTGCTGTTTTTGACTTTAATGGTATTCCTTTAATGGCTTCATTTTTTGATAGAGTATCATCCAAAATTCCCGAATTGTTTTGAGTATGAGAATTTGCAGAATTCAAATTGGAGGTTGCTTTAGAAATAGAATTGTGTGCATAAGATTGAGAGTCAGTTCCCGATAAGTTTGTCGTTGGATTTAGGTGTAGGGTATCTGCCAGTCCATAACTTTTTGTTGAGTTTGATTTGGTTGAAGAATCTGAAAGATGATTTTGTTTATTTGATTTTTCTTGAAAATAGCTTGAAATACGTTGGTTTGAAGAAGTTTCATGTTGTTTATTGCAAGATCGAAATAGCCAAAATAAAGCAATCACGATAGCAATGCTACCGAGTATGCCCCAAAACTTATTTCCATTTTCTCCTTTCATGAAATGTGCTATGCGCGCGCGCTGCAATATTCTAAGCAAATTTGGTATTGAGTAGTTGTTCAATGCTATTAACAATAGCTTTACATACTAACTTTTTTCCCAAATACGCAGTAGCGGGTCGAAGATAATACAGGATTATACTGAAAATCAATTCTTCATTCACTATAAACTGAATCGGGTTAAAAATTGTTTATAAAATGTGTATTTCGTACTTTAATCATTTGTGAGATTTAGTTTGAGCGATCATTTTTCAAATTTGAGCGACTCGTTTTCTTTCTTTGCCGAAACAATGGAAAATCAATTTGGTTCAGCTCTTATTTTTATTCTGAATTAAAAAAACTAATTAAAAATTAAATGAAGAAGCTTGTAATCCTTGCATTAATATGCTCATTTGGAACAGTAACATTTGCACAAAACAAAACAGAAGCAAAAAAAGAAAAAACCGAAGTGAAAGCTGAGGCAGCAAAAACTCATAAATCAGAACATCATTCCAAAAAAGAATCAAAAGAGAAAAAAGAAGACAAAACAAAAAAATAAGTCCGAAACATTTTCGGCAGAAATAGGGTAGCAATTTGCTTCCCTATTTTTTTGTATTTTATGTTTCGTTAAAACATGGAATGGTATAGATTAAATTGCTTTTAAAAACACAATAATTTTTGTAGCTTTAAAACATAAAACCGAGCTGAAATGAAATGGATCTTCGCATTTACAACTTGTGCATTTTTGATGCACACTGCTACTGCACAAACACCTAAAACCGGTGATGGAAATCAACAAGTAAAACCTGCCTCACAAATGCAAATGGATGCAGATAGGAAGGCTTATGAACAATCTAAACAAAATATGCATAATGACGAAAACAAATTGAGAAAAAGCACTACTGAAACTTCAAAATTGAAATCTGATAAGCATGAAATGCGTGACATCAGAGCGACAGATGCTGAAAATAGATCAGACCCGAAACATGTTGATGACCAGCTTTTGAAAAAAGTTGATGGTGATTTAAAGGCTGAAAAAAGCACTCAAAAACAAGATGCCTCTAATCTCAAAAAAGATGAAAAAGTTTTTAGAGACGAAAGAAATCGTGTCCAAGACGATAGTGCCTTGTTGAAATCTCGGAAATAGCAAAGTGCTTTTTTTTTTACATAATCTGACGGTGTAGCTCATGACTCTTACTTGGGATTATGAACTGCACCTGTTCTTTGTAATACGCCCCAATGCTGCAATTCTCCTTTGATAGCTCTTCTAAAAGCTTTAAACAAAACAAATAACATCAACCAACGATAACCAAGCCGCTGTGGAATAATCCAAACTAAAGACTTGAATGAAACACGCTCAAAAGAAAAGGCAATGAATGCCACTAACACATCTACCATCATAAAAAGAAAGTAGTAGAATAAAATTTTAGGTGCATTGCCGGTCAATATTCCTATAAGCATGAGAAAATCTGCAATGGGCGAAATGAGTGGAATTAAGATTTGAAACAAGAGAATATTAGGTAGGGCAATCCATCCAAGCGACCCATAATCGCTATTGCACAAGGCATCTCTGTTTTTCCAAAAAGTTTGCATCACACCAAATGTCCAGCGGAATCGTTGCTTCAAAAACATGTGGATAGTCTCCGGTGCTTCTGTGTATGCAAGTGCTCGATTTTCATTGACAATTATAAATCCCGCACGTAAAATTCTGATGGTGAGATCACAATCTTCGGCTAAAGTGTCAGACGTGAAATTGCCAGCCGCTTCAATAGCTTCTTTTCTAAAAGCACCAATTGCACCAGGCACAACAGTAATAGCATTGACGTATGAAAATGCACGCCGGTCAAAGTTTTGGCTGGTTATATACTCTATAAATTGCCAGCGTGTTAGTATATTTTTCTTGTTTCCGACTTTGACATTTCCGGCTACTGCACCAATTTTTGATGAAGAAAAATGATGTACTAATAAACTTATAGCATCGGGAGCCAACACCGTATCTGCATCAACGCATACTAATATATTAGCACTGCTGTTTTTTATTCCGACATTGAGAGCTGATGCTTTGCCACCATTGTTTTTAGTAAGGATTCTCACTTTGTCGTTTTTGCTAAAAGCGTTCTTTACTATCTGAAATGTATTATCAGTACTTCCATCGTTTACAAATATCACTTCAAAATTTGGGTAGGTAGTTTGGCAAATGTTTTCAATTGTTTTAACCGCATTTATTGCTTCATTGTATGCAGGAATAATGACTGAAACAAAGGGAAATTGCTGCTGCAAAATCAGTGCTTTTTTCTCTCTTCTTCTTTGTTTTATAGTGAGTAAATACAGCCCTGCAATTCGAACTAAAGAAAGTATGATACAAGTAACAAACAAAGCAAAAAGAAAATGCCCCAAATAGTAGCCAAGCAAAGCGATGTAATAATTTGTTTGCATTAAGTAGTAGGCTCGAGTGTGCGGCACTGCAGGCATCAGGTCATTTCTGGTTTCATGTAATAAGCCGGCTATATTAGTAAAGGTGTATCCTTCCTTTTTGAAGTATTCTATAATTCGTGGTAAAGCAGCAATCGTTGCTTCTCTATTTCCACCTGCATCATGCAGAAGGATTATATTTCCATTGTGTTGTTGAGCAACTACTCTTGCAAAAATTGAATCTGCACTGACCCCTTTTTCCCAATCGTTGGGGTCAATAGATTCACCAATGGTGATGTAATTGTATTTTCGAGCAAATGATACCGGCAACATTTCTTCCATCGTTTCCGGCTCTGCATCCGCATTGTATGGCGGTCGAAACATAATGGTTGAATGTCCGGTGATTGACTCTAACAACAAACGAGTTGCATTTAATTCTAAAATGGCTCGATCCTCGCTCACCAATGCCATATTAGGGTGTGTGAATGTGTGACTACCTATTTCATGCCCTTCTCGATATACACGTTTTACTATTGGAATATTTGCTTCAGCATTCATACCAAGCATGAAAAAAGCCGCAGGCACATGTTCTCTGCTTAGTATGTCTAAAATCCTAGGTGTATAGTCTTCATCGGGTCCATCATCAAAAGAAAGGACAAGTTTTTTGTCGGCATGACCATATTTATGTACAACAAAAGTTGAAGGAAGTTTTTGATATAGCTCATCTAAAATTGAAGTGTTATCGGCAGCGGGCGTTATATGGATGATACCGGGCTTAGGTGTTCCAGCAACATCTAATATGTCACCTTCTCCTTCATAGTCAATGTTATTGGTAGCCGGAACATCTGTCAATTGTTGAATCGGAAACTTGGCTATTCCGCTATCTGACATAGCGTGGTTGTAAAATCGCCATATTCGACTGTCTTCGGAACCTAATCGCCATAATGAAACACCGGCTAAGTCTGCATTGGCAGCTTGTCTTAATGAATTGAAATTAGTTGCTGCATCTGTAAAGAATACATAGTGCTGACTATCGTCATCATCATAATATCCATAGCTCAAGTTAGTTGAAGTCTTATCGTATTTGGGTTTAGCATCTGATTCCGCTGCAATTGAAAGTGCTTCTTGGTAGGTTATGTCTTTTCCTTTCCCACTGTTGCTCCAATCGTAACCATAACCGGCAATGCACAATACTAATTTTTGCGGTGGTACATCTTCCAGTGCATTTTGCAAAATTTTATCAACCCAAAGTTTACTGCTAATATCACCTGGATCGCTATCGCTGTTGTGTTCGTCATAAGCCATGATGAACATGTAGTCATTGTATTTATTAAGTTCGGTCAGGTTGTAATCAGAGTTGAATGGTGAAATATCTTGCGTTACCAAAAAACCTTTTGCATGAAGTTGTTCGTACAACGATTTCATAAACCGAACTAAGTTTTCATCCGTACTTTCTTGCAGTTCTTCAAAGTCTATATTGATTCCATGAAACTTATTTTGAGTCAATATGGAAATTAAGTTATCAATCAGCTTTTGAGATTTTTGGGGATTATTGATGATGCGATGTACAACGGCTCCATCAAAATCGTTTCCAATAAAATTGGTTAGCATGGGTAATGCTTTAACACCGGATGATTTTATAATATTTAAAGCTTTACTGTCAATTTCGGCATTCAGGCTATCGCCATCAGGATCTAAAAACAGCCATTCGGGCAAGACCATATTTAGTTTGCCAATATTGTTGCGTAATGAGGTGTATGATTGTGCATCCCAAGCAACGTAAAAAGCAGCACGAATGGGTAACACGCTTCGATGAAGACTATCAGCTCTATGAACATAACGAATGTTTTGAAGCGGATGTCTTGAATTGCGTAAAAGCCCTTTCAATTCTTTAAGTGGAGTGATGGGTTTCAGTTGTCTTAACAACAGTTCTTTTTGTGGGTTTAAAATGGCTCGCATGTGTTCAGACTTTCCACCTAAATCACCAACCGTAGGGTTATACACTTTTACAATTGCAATGCCAACCGTTATCAGCATTACAACAACTATGGCAATTACCACTCGCATACTCCACTTAAATCTTTGCCAGCGTCCGGGAGATGTTGTTTGAAAAACCTGCCGTTCTTTCATCAGCCTCGATTTACTTGTTTCCGATTATTTTTTACAAATACCATAAATTCGGCTTGTAGCGTAAAGTATCCAAATGGTGAAAGTCCGGTTTCTGTAGAGAGCAAGGCTACTGGAAAAGCATAATGATACACAGGTTGTATGGTGACATTTCTTGTGCCATATTCAAGACCTAATGAAAATTCGTAATCACTCAACCCGAATTTTCCGTTATCATAAGTTAATGGTTGTTTCTTAGCATTGATCACAACTGGCGGTAAGGCACTATTAGAAAACACAACAGTGGCAGCAGGTTGTAATGAAAGATGGTCGAGTGCTAGAAATACATGATCTTTTTGCCAGTTTCCGGTAAGTGTATTGGTCAATTGTTTTAGCTCTGCTCGATATTTTTTCTTTTGTACGGTAATTTGAGATCCCCACATGAATTCATAGTCGGTTCTGAAGTTGATAAAGTCATTGTCATAAGTAAGACTGCCGTTTAGATAGTTGTTCAACCACCGTTTGGTTTGTGCATCACCATAGTTGATAAACCAATGTTCATAAGCAACATCTGCTGATAAACCTTTTAAAATATTTTGACTGTATGTAAGACCCAAAATATTTTCAGTGAACCAATCATCTGGCTGAAAATAATTATTTCGAGCATAGTAGAACTCAAGATTGAAAGGTGTAACAAACCCAATTTGTAAATTGTCTGCAATCGTGTTGAAATCTTCATCATATTTTCTACCTCGATAATTTAGGTTGTTTGAAAACCAATTGACAATATGTAAATGAGCGGTGTGTTGGTCTAATTGATCTAATTTGTCACCTTGTATAAATGCCATTGAGTCGGCAAGATCATGCACAGTTCTGATTCGATCGTTGACAAGGTCGTTTATGCTATCATTTACAACCTTAGGAACTTTTACCAAAGTACTATCGCTCACTTGTTTTAAATAATTTCTTTGTGATGTACTTAATACCTTATTATAATGACGGTAAATTCTATTAAGCCTTTCAGATGATTTTGCTCTAATCGTTTGTGCGTTACCATATAATGGAAAAACGGCGGCAAGGAAAAATGAAAAAATTAGATTGAGGTAGATGTTGAAACGCATATTAAATGAGCTGCTTGGTAAACGATGTATAGTGGCAATTGGGCACTCGGTTGTCTGATCAAATATTGGACAATTATTGTTGATTATGCTGTTAAACTCGTTGATTCCGTAATTATATTCGTTGAATCTGTGGTTCAATTTATTTAAGAAAACTTCAGTTAATTTTCGAGAATGAAGTCAATTTTTAGCAGGGTTTCAAAAAGCGATAATGGAAAAATTTCGGAAATATTAAGTCGGAAATATCAAATGATGGCACAAAACCCATTTGTATTTTTTCGAGGATCACAACCATTGTTTTACGATGATTTATTAAAAGATGCTTTGTCTATAACATCTCCAAACAGTTGGCTTTGTGGCGATATGCACGTTGAAAATTTTGGCAGCTACAAGGGGTCAAATGGATTGGTATATTTCGACCTTAATGACTTTGATGAAGCAGTATTAGCTCCTGTTCATTTAGATATGGTTCGATTAGCAGTTTCATTGATTCTTTGTGCACGAGAAGCAAAGTTTTCCTCGGAAGGTTTAAGAAATATTGTATCAACTTTTTTTCAGCAGTACGCCCATCAAATTCATTCCTTGCACGCACAAAAAATGGAGGTTAAAACTTCGCGTGGAACAATTCAACAATTGATGAAAAAGGTAGCACAACGAAAGGAGCGGGATTTGTTGATGGAGCGGACGGAATTCATAAAAGGAAACAGAAAATTACAACACAACACTAAATTGTTGAAACCTGAAAGAGGACAAAAAAAGTTAGTGATGGAAGGTTTAAAACCTTGGTTGGTGCAAGAATTAAAAGGGAAGTATAAAGTAGAGGATGTAGGTTTTAGAGTTGCAGGCACAGGCAGTCTGGGTGTACATCGCTTTCTCTATCTAATTTCAAAGCAAAATAAACAAGAAAAACAATGGAAATTAATTGACGTTAAGCAATCTGCTAAACCGCAATTGGTTAATCACACAACTTTTTCAAACCAAGCACAACGAATAGTTGCCGCTCAAGATTTACTACAAGATGTATCGCCCAATTTACTTTCAACCCTGTCCTTTGAAATGAATTGGTATGTGGTCAAAGAAATGCAGCCAACAGAAGATAAAGTCAGCGTTAAGGAATTGATTAAGCGACCTAAAAAAATGCTTAGATATTTTGAAGACATAGCCACCATTGCAGCATCAGCACATATCCGGAGTAGTGGAAAATTGAGTAGTGCATCGGCAGATGATTTACTTGAATTTGTAAACGAAAGATCTTGGCAAAAAGAATTGGCCGATTGGTGTTTAGCCTATGCTGAAAAAACTGTTGATTATTCGCTTCAATTTTCTAAAGAATGGAATCAAAATCTAACAAAATTGAAAAAGGCTTAGCCTTAAAGAGATAGTTAGTATTTATTCATCTTCTTCGTCTTTATATCATTGTAATATCTTACTGCTGCAATAGAAAGTTTGATGTGAGTTTAATTTCGAAACCAAATTTCCATTTCGCCTCTTGCCATTCTGTAGTGCAGGCAAGCAATATTTGATGTTGACCGCTTGAAATCGTTAACGGCAATTTCAACCCTTTGATACAATTTTCTAAACGATAATAAATTTTGTTTTTCTGGATGCGGTATGCGAAACGAGGAATTTGTATTGTTCGTAAATACTGATCAAAAAGTAATGAAAAATCATAGTTGCAGAAATCAGAAATAAATTGCTCTAAAGCATGACTGGTAACTGTTTGGTGATAATATTTTGCATTGATGGTTCGTAACAACAGTCGAAATTTTTCATCATCATTTATAATAGACCGAATCATGTGGACGACTGCTGCACCTTTATCATATTCATCTCGACTACCTTCTTTATTTACACCATAAGGCCCGATTACAGGACGATCATTAGTTATTCCTTTCCACTCGCCAAGCGTATAAACAACAGCTTTTTCTTTACCCCATACACATTCTGTAAACAAGGCTTCAGCATAAGTGGTAAATCCTTCATGCAACCAATTGTCGGCAATATCCTTAGCTGTTACATTATTTCCAAACCATTCGTGGCCACTTTCATGAATAATGATAAAATCAAAAAGCAACCCAACACCTGTTCCACTTCTATCTAAACCTTGATAGCCCATTTTAAATTGATTACCGTAAGCAATTGCACTTTGGTGTTCCATACCGAGGTAAGGTGCTTCAACTAATTTATATCCATCTTCATAAAAAGGGTAGGGTCCCATCCAAAATTCAAAACAATGGAGCATTTGCTTGACTACTTCAAAATGTTTGCGAGCCTGCAGCTCATGTTGCTTCAAAACAAAAAAGGATAAATCCAATTTTCCCTTTTCACCCATCAAAGTGTCATGCCAACCCACATAATTTCCTGCATAAAATGTAGCGTTGTATGTGTTGATTGGATTAAGAACTTCAAATTTGTATTGATGATACCCTGGAGTATCTGTATTTCGGTCCACTACTTTTCTTCCGTTACTGACTAAGGATAGCGGGCTGATAAAATCTAAACTCATTCCGCTATCAGGCTTATCGCCTTGAAAATCCTTACAAGGCCACCACACGCTTGCTCCTAATCCTTGACAGGCTACAGCATTCCAAGGATAGTGTAAGGAATCCGTTGCCCAAATGAATCCACCATCCCAAGGTGGAAGCTTTGCCTGATGCGGTTTTCCATGATAAAAGGCAGTTAGACTAAAATTTTCATTAAGCTTAAATTGAGAAAATGAACTCATAATCCACCAAACATTTCCTTCTTTAAAAAAATCAAGTTTTTGTCCATTCATCAACACACTATCCAGAAACATCAATTCTTGCAGATCTAATTGCAGACTATCAATAGCTTTTTGGCAAACCGTTGCTCGAATTTCATTTTTTCCATAAATGGTTCGATGAGCAGTGTCAAAAACAACATGCAGAGAATAATGCTGCACATCCCACCAAGACCGCCCTGAGCCATTTTCACCTCTTAAACTATCTTGGCGTGAGAAGGCATGAGTTGACGGCGAAATAAGTAACCAAATGAATAGCAGAAATAAGCGAACCAAATAATAACCGTTTTGAAGACTAAAGTTAATTTTTTAAAACAGCTTGAAAGGGTAAATCGTTTTTAACCTATATTTTGGATAGAGGAGCATGGATTTTGTTACTTAAACATTTGGTAAGGATTGTCTTATACAATAACTTTGAGGATAGGGCATTTGAAATCATAAACGAAGAAATTTGACCGATAATAATGATATTTTTTAATCCAATAAAGCAGTAAAATATGAAAGTAAAGTCCACACTATCAGTAGCACTTTTATGTACCGCATTTACACTTGTTTCTTGTTCACCACGTATGGTAGGGAATTGGTCTGTACAGCGTTTTTCTACGGCACAACCCGGACAACAAGGCGTAACGTTAACTAATATCGGTACCGTACATTTCAATAAAAACGGCACCGGAGAAAAAAATCTTCAATATTCAGCTTTGGGTGTTACCAATACCGATCAGAACCCCTTTAAATGGACTTGGACGGAAGGGAAATATGTAACCATAGAAGGAGAAAATTCAGCCTTTGCCAAAACATGGATTATTATGACCAACAAGAAGAAATATCAAAAGTGGAAAACAACGGATGGTGCTAACAATGTTCAAACAATTGAATTGAAAAAAGATTAGTGATAGATTATTTCTCTTTGACTATCAAACGATGGAATTTTCAAACCTCTTTTGGACATGTTCAATAAATAAGCATTTGCCTAAAAGATTGAGAAATAAAACTTAATTTTTTTAAAGGTTAAGCTGTTATTCTATCTTTTAACTTGTACCTTTGCGCCCCAAAAGTAATTATTCTACCAATGTCCAACCGTACATTTACAATGATTAAGCCGGATGCTGTGCGTGCCGGCAACATAGGCAATATCCTTCAAATGGTGAACCAAGCAGGTTTTCGTATTGTAGCGATGAAGTATCTACACATCACCAAAACTCAAGCTGAAAAATTTTACGAAGTTCACAAAGAGCGTCCTTTTTATGGCGAACTGACAGAGTTCATGAGCAGTGGTCCAATAGTGGCAGCTATTTTAGAAAAGGATAATGCAGTTTCTGATTTTCGTAAATTAATTGGTGCTACTAATCCCGCCCAAGCAGAAGAAGGAACCATTCGCAAGCTTTATGCAGCTTCTGTAGGAGAAAATGCTGTACATGGTTCTGATAGTGATGAAAATGCAGCGATTGAAGGGAATTTTTTCTTTAGCGGCTTAGAACAATTCTAATAACTAGCAACATGATTTATATCAAACCCCTGAAAGTGAATAAAAACTGTCAGGGGTTTGTTTTTTTTAAAAAACATTCTTTGTTTGAAGTGTGTTTTTATAGGATTCCATTTCTAACTGCATATTGAATAGACTCAGCCATATTTCGAGCATTTGTTTTTTCTAAAATTCGCTTACGATGGTTGTTTACTGTATTTAAACTAATATAAAGGCAATCAGCAATTTGCTTGCTACTTAGTCCATCACAAATCCACTTTAAAATTTCAATTTCTCGCTGGCTAAGCAAACTGTCTTTTTCGTTAGGGAAAAAGTGTTCTTTACGAAGTATTTCTCGATTGATATTTCCGTCTGAAAACTGAGAAAATCGCTCTATTATGCAAGTCATTTTGCTATCTTGCTTAAAATGGCTGATGTCATCTACCGTTCCCATTGCCGCCAGAAATCTTCCATTTGCATCGCACAAATAATTGGTTCTTTGCAATAACATGAGCTTGTCGCCACCTTTTGTTTTTACTCGATAATTGGTACTGCAAATAATATTTTCCAATTCAGATTGTGGCTTCCCATTAAGTGCTATAATATCACCCGGAATTATCCTTTCATTCATCACCTTCAGGTCGTTTGGGTCAGACTGCTCCATCCAAAAAAATGGACCAGCTGCTTTTAAGTAATCTGTTGTATAGCCCATGAAGGTTTCTTTACCAGGTCCTGCTTCCAGATAGCTATTGGTAGTAAAGTCAAAAACATAATATAAACAAGAACGACTCATGGTACTGGCCAATTGTAAACGAGTCCGCAAAACTCGTGAGTCAGGCAAGGTTAAAGCAGTAAATTGAGGTGCTTCTCGTAATAAGTGTACAAATGTCTGAATCTTGTTCATGCTGAAAAGCAATTATCAAATAACCCAATTGATACCAAAAGACCAAGGTAAGTTATAAAATTCTATTGTCAACGTTCTGAATTAAATTTCATGAAATTGCTGTATTAAAAATAGCCATAAATAGCTATGTTGTTGTGATAGTAGCGATACTATTTTTGCATAAACGGATATTCGACAATCCAGCAATAGGCTAATAGCCCCTTTAAACACTATTTCCAGTCTCAGCCCTATTAAGGTTTAAGTACTTTTACTTAGACCTTTTTTCATTTATTCTCATTCCTATTTTACGAATTAAGTTAGCAATTACAACTTCCTAAGCACGTAGCTTTGCATCGTAAATTTTAATTCACATGGCACGCGGTCAAAACTTAGATATCCCCAAAGCAAAACTTAATAAGGAAAACCTTCGTGAGGGGTTAACTATTTTCAAATACTTAAAACCTTACCGAACTAAGTTTATAATTGGATTAATATTTATCACTTTATCTTCTTTAAGCACTATGGCATTTCCATATTTATTAGGAGAAATGATCAATAGTGCCAAAGGAGTAAAATCGGATAGTACATTAAAATTGACCATGGGAACCATTGCCATCGTGATGATCGCATTGCTAATTTTACAAATGCTGTTTTCATTTATGCGTGTATATCTTTTCACTTCTGTAGGTGAAAATGCAGTGGCTGATATGCGAAAGGACATTTACCAACATTTAATCAAGATGCCAATGGAGTTTTTTGCTCAGCGTAGAGTAGGGGAATTAAGTTCTCGTATTAGTGCAGATATTACACAAATTCAAGATGCCGTTTCTGTTATGTTAGCTGAGTTAATTAGAGGTATTTTGACCTTATTAATTGGTATAGCGCTTATTTTATACATTTCATTTAAGTTGACCTTAGTGATGTTATCCGTAATTCCGGTAGTGATAGCTATTGCATTGATATTCAGTAAAATAATTAGAAAATATAGCCGCATGGCACAAGACCAATTGGCTGATTCAGGAACCATAGTTCATGAAACGCTGCAAGGAGTAGCTAATGTCAAAGCGTTTAATAATGAATGGTATGAAATTAAAAGGTATAATAAAAGCATTTCTGATGTTGTTCGTTTTGCTGTAAGAAATGGTCGGATACGAGGAATGTTTATTTCATTTTTGCTTTTTAGTGTTTTTGGTGCTATTGTCTTAGTCGTTTGGTATGCCATGACAATGGATATGCCCTTGGGCGATTTGGTGAAGTTTGTAACATTTACTGGATTTGTTGGAGGTACAATGGCAGGATTTGCTGATTTATATAGCCAATTTCAAAAGACAATTGGAGCTACACAAAGAGTTCGAGAAATTTTGAAAGAACAGACTGAAAATGTTAATGTTGCATTTGATCAAGTAAAACCTGAATTTAAGTTGAAAGGAAATGTGCAAATGGATAATATTTCATTTACGTATCCTTCTCGGCCGGATGTGCAAGTGCTAAAAGGCTTAAATATAAAAGCAGAAGCAGGTCAACAAATTGCTATTGTAGGTCCTAGTGGAGCTGGAAAAAGCACAATCGTTTCATTACTTTTACGATTTTATGAGCCACAATTCGGGCATATATATTTTGATGGGAAAGAAGCTCAACATATTCCGCTCTCACAGTTACGAGCACAAATAGCTTTAGTGCCACAAGATGTATTGCTTTTTGGCGGTACTATATTTGACAATATTGCTTATGGAAAACCAGATGCAACAAAAGAAGAAGTAGAACAAGCTGCTATACAAGCCAATGCGCATGATTTTATTGCACGCTTTCCGGAAGGATATGATACCGTGGTAGGAGAGAGAGGATTGAAACTTTCAGGTGGACAAAGACAAAGAATTGCTATTGCTCGAGCTATGTTGAAAGACCCAATTATTTTAGTGTTAGATGAAGCAACCAGCTCGTTAGATTCCGAATCTGAATCTTTAGTTCAGGATGCACTATATAAGTTAATGAAAAACAGAACTTCTTTTGTGATTGCACATCGTCTTTCTACGATAAAAAATGCAGATAAAATTGTAGTTTTAGAACATGGACAAATTAAAGAACAAGGAAAGCATGTTGACTTATTGCAATTAGAAGATGGGCTTTATAAAAGCTTGAGTAAATTACAGTTTGAATCATGAATATCAACAATTTAGGACTAATATTCCATGCTTAGTGAGTTCTGTTAAATGAAATAATTAGTACAAACAGCATCTATTTTTAAATATTATTCAAATAATACAATTATATGTTTGAATATAGCAGATTGAAAACTTTGATTTTTAAGTAAAGGAAATCAATTTTTTTAGGAGTTTTATTATCCAATAGTATATCAAAAAATATATAATTAAATATATAATTAAAACTGTATAACTGATGCAACAATTGCACATTGGCATACCTATCAAAAGATTAGCAACTTTAGTTATTATATTACATAAATATAGCTTAATGTAGTTTTGAAAACTTTGCCTATAACTATTTCCAAAGTGTTGATTAAATATTGGGAATTATGAAATGATGAACAGTCGCAAAATTCAAATATTGAAAGCGCAACAGTAAATGATGATAACTAAACTACTAAACAAGAAAAATTCTTAGCAATTATCAATCAGATTAACTACATTTAATTTTAACATCAATAACGCCTGCTTTTGACTATAACTTTGTAAAATAAGCAACTGAATGCAAGGCTTCCACAATTCATCTGCTACTGACGAGGAATTGATACTTCTATATCAAAGTGGAGGAAGTGTTGAATTACTTGGATGTCTATTGTCCCGTTATTCGCTCTTAGCTTTTGGAGTTGCCATGAAGTTCCTAAAAGATCGTTCACTTGCAGAAGATGCTGTCCAACAAGCATTTTACAAAATAATTGATCGTTTCCCACAAGAACCTATTCAAAATTTTAAAGGATGGCTTTATGTAGTCATTCGCAACCAATGTTTGCAAACTATAAGAGATAGAAAAAGCAGTCCATTAGAGATTTATAATATAGAGCCAATAGAAAATATAGATTCAGAAATAAATGATCCTTCTTGGATGCTGGTTTCTGATGAAGATTTAGAGATTGCCTTAGGATTAATTAACGAACAACAAAGGATTTCAATTCAGCTTTTTTATTTACAAGAAATGAGCTACAAGCAAATTGAAGAACAAACGGGCTATACTTTTTTACAGATAAAAAGTTTTATACAAAACGGAAAGCGTAACTTGAAAAATATTCTAACGAAAATGCAATCTACACGCAGTTTATGAGTAGCGTTAGTAACAAATTATGGTCGTCAAATGACCAAAAGCAAATCAATTCAAAAATGCTTGAAGCTTATCTGGCAGGTATCTTGCCTATGTCAGAAAGTAGAGAGGTGGAATTGTGGTTGGCACGGGAAGGAATGGAAAGCGATGCGATAGATGGGTTAGTTAAAATGCCTCAAACTGATATTAAGGCCTCTGTTAAAAAAATCAATTCTCAATTACGCAATCAGATACGTCAGGATAAACGACAAAGAAGAAGGAACATTCATTTACAGCGTTGGGTATGGTTAGCTTTGGTAGTGATCATTTCATTAGTGGTTTTAGCTTATTTTTTGATTTCGATTGTGCAGAAATGATAAGTCCGTAAAGAAGTACTTTTTACACATAAAAAATCCCCAATCATGGGGATGTTTTTCTTATCAGTGCGGCAGAGGAGATTCGAACTCCCACGCCCTTTACAGGCGCTACCACCTCAAAGTAGTGCGTCTACCAGTTTCGCCACCGCCGCATCTTTGAAAGGGAGTGCAAAGGTAGCCAGTAAAATGACAATTCAAAGAAGCGATTTCAAAAAATTATCGCCGAAGAATGATACGGAAAACGGTGCCTTTCCCTAACTCCGAACTTTTGACAAACAATGAGCCGTGATGATATTTTTCAACTATTCTTTTGCTTAAAGAAAGTCCTAAACCCCATCCTCTTTTCTTAGTCGTAAACCCTGGATTGAAAATCTTTTTAAGAATAGGACGAGGAATACCTTTGCCCGAATCACACACATCAATCCACACTTGTTGCGGAGTATTGGTAACTCGAACATCTATCCTTCCTTGTCCATCCATTGCATCTAAGGCATTACGTAGCAAATTTTCAAGAACCCAATCCAATAAAGGTCCACTGATATACATCGGAATATCTTCGTCGGTTGTATGGAGTGTAATAGAAACCTTGCTGGGAGCGCGTTTTTTCATATAGGAAACCATATCCTGCACTCGTTGAAGTACATCTTCCTCTTGCATTTGCGGATTGCTTCCTACCTTGCTAAATCGGTCAGCTACCAACTTTAATCGGTTCAAATCCTTTTGCATTTCAGTTACAGCTTCTTCATTTTCTTCTTTTTCTTTCAATAATTCTAACCATCCTTCAATGGAGCTGAGTGGTGTGCCCAATTGATGAGCCGTTTCTTTTGAAAGCCCTACCCATACTTGGTTTTGCAAGGATCTGTGTGCTGCAGAAAGTGCAATTAATACAACAAGCAAAAACAAAAAAATGATGGCTAATTGAACGTAAGGGTAAAAGCGCAATTCCGTTAATAAATAGGATTCACCATAATAAATATAGCTACGCCCAATACCGTAATCAGCTACTATGGGAGTGTGCATTCGTCTAAATTCTTCTAGCTTTTTTTGAAGATGTTTAGAAACATTGCCAACATTAGTTGTGTCCACATTTTTTTGATCCAGAATATTGTTATGTTCATCTGTAATGATGAGTGGAATGGTGGTGTTTTGAGAAACAAAAGTTTGTGCAAAAGTTACCTCATCATTGTTGGTGGCAGTCGCTAAGGTCTTGATGCTTGCAGCAAGTAACTCTACTTTTTTCCGCTCTTCATTAGCTAACTTTTTAGCTAATTCATTGGTATAGTAAAGCGATGCCCCTACAATGAAGAGTGCTATGAAAGCAAGATTTGTTTTCCAATTAAAGTATTGACCCATGAACGATTTTTCTGAACGAGGACTTTGTAAAAATATTGTGATTTTAATTGAAGAAGTATATTTTTGTCCACGGAAACTTTCTCCTAAAATGGATACGCAACACAACGATCAAGAACATTTGATAGATAATAAGGCCGATATCAATCTTAGCAAGCCATCTCGCTCTCGCTTTTTGTTTTTGTTGTTTTTCTTCGGCTATTTCATCTTTGCTTGGGCAGGATGCTACAATCTTTGGACACACAAATACAAAGGCTATAATGCAGATGATGCTCCTAAAAGTAGTCTTTATAATCCTGAGTATAAGTAGTAGTCTTAGCTATTTACCATGATAGTGAGCACACATGATTCCGCTGTGGTTATTTTAAGCTACAACGGGCGCAAGTGGCATGAACTTTTTTTACCTAAAATAATTGAAGAATCCAACGGATTTTATGATGTTGTTTTGGTGGACAATGCCTCTTCCGACGATACCTTGGAATATATTCAAATGAATTTTCCAAGCGTAAAAACTATTTCCATACCGGTCAATCATGGATTTGCTTTTGGCTATGCAGAAGCATTAAAGCAAATTGAGGCAAAATACTATGTGCTTCTCAGTGCTGATTTTGAAGTAACTCAATCTTGGTTTCCGCCCTTATTGCGCGCTATACAACAATATCAAGGGTTAGCCGCCTGCCAACCTAAGATTCGCTATTGGCGTGACAAAGAAAGTTTTGAGTATGCCGGTGCGGCGGGTGGCTTTATGGATAAATGGGGCTATCTTTTTTGTCGCGGTCGTTTATTTAATGACTTGGAAAAAGATGAGGGTCAATATAATGATGACATTGAAACATTTTGGGCTTCAGGCGGATGCTTAATGGTTCGTGCCGATTTATATCATGCTGTTGGTGGGCTGGATCCGGATTTTTATGCACACATGGAAGAGGTTGATTTATGTTGGCGATTGAAAAATGCAGGCTATAAAATTGGAGCAATTGGCAGTTCTACCGTTTATCATGTGGGAGGAAGTGTAATTTCTTATGGGAGCCCTCAAAAATTATTTTACAATTTCAGAAATAGTTTGATTCTCTTGTTGAAAAATGAAAAGGGTAGTCGCTTATTCTGGTTATTTCCCTTACGGCTTATGTTAGATGGTATTGCAGGTCTTCAATTTGCTTTTAGTGGTAAGTTTCGAGAAATGTTTACCATTATTAAAGCTCATTTTAGTTTCTATGGAAGTTTTGGAAAATGGTGGAAACGAAGGCAGACAACACAAAAAATTATCCATTTTCGAAATAAAGAAGGTATCTATCCGCAAAGTATCATTTGGGACTATTTCGCACTCCGTAAAAAGAACTTTAAAGCTTTAAAATTCACACCCAAAAGGCTTTTCTAAACTTTTAAAAGCGGAATCTAAATTCTGTTTTCTTCAAAAGATGTACTTCGAAAATAATCTAAATCTTTTGTCAATTTGCGTTTCTTCATTTGCAGTTGTATAAACGCCGTAAATGAAGAGATGGGTGAAAGGATAAAAATCCCTACTAAAAGCAATCGTTTAAAAAGCAAAATTCGTCCCTTTCTGTTTAAATCTCCGGGTCCGCCTTTTTGACGAATAAAAGGAGCAAACTTCTTAAAATTCCGAATGCCTCGTTGTTCCAAAATAATTAGTCCGGGCTTCAAATTGACAGCACCTTCCTTAAGGAGGTATTCTTGAAGATTGCTATTGCCTTGAAGAAATGAATGGATCGGCTTTCCAAACTTTTCTGCCCCTTCAATATCTTGTTGCTGCACACCGGCAGCAGGCAAAAAACCAGATGCTTCTTTTTTACCGGTAAAAGCCCAACGTATGACGGTTAGGGTTGAAATCAGATTAGGATAACTGTCTGTCAACACGATATTACCTACCAAATTTGCCCCTAACTCTTTAAGGTCTTTTTTTACTTCTTCTTGCGCATGAAGCCACATATTTCGACAGCCTATTACGGTAACTATATTTTTCCCTTTTAAAAAGGCTGCATTGTTGCTTTTTAAAAATCCGGTTATAGGCTGACTGGGATTTAAAAACCAGGGCTGGTAACCTAATATTACTAAGTCATAATGTTGGTCTATTAAAGCTTGGGGAATAGACTTCATGGCAATCGGAATTCGCTCTACCGTTTCAGGCATCGCATCGAAGAAAGCATAAGCATCCCAAGGAAAAGGAAAAGGCTTTTCCGGTTCTAATTCTACATATACTATTTCTGCATCAATTCGACGAAAAATATTGTCAAGAATTTCTTTTATTTGACCGCTTTGGGTGTAATAAAGCGCTAAAATTTTGGGCTTCATTCCCGTTTAATTTTTTTAAACAACAGTCAGATAAATATAGGCATAAGAAAAACGGGCACTTTCAGGAACCATCACCAATACATTGTCACCAATTTTTAGTTTGTCACCATGAAAAAGTTCTTCTAACATCAGAAAAGGTGAAGCACTACCAACATTGCCGACACGAGTCAAATTGTAAAACCATTTTTCTTCGGGTAAAACCATTCCTACACTAGCCAAATTATCCTTGATTTGTCCTTTGAAAAATTCACTGGACATGTGCGGTAGAAAAAAGTTAACCCCTTCAGAAGTCAATTGGTGTTTGTCCATTAATTGCTTGAGAAATACTCCTCCTTTGGGTACCACATTAGCTGCTAAAAGTCGAGTGTCTTGCTTTAAAGAAAAGACACTGTCGTTTGACCAGTTGTCCATTTCCATATCATTCCATCCTATCAGCGATTTGTCTTCTTGTTTGTTGGCACCGGCATACATACAGGTTTCTAATTCATTGGCAAAGGAGGTTGTTTCTAACCAATTTATTCGCAATGAAATTCCTTGTTTGTTGGGCTTTTCTTGAAGCAAAGCTGCACCTGCACCATCACTTAACATCCAGCGTAAAAAATCCTTTTCGAAGGCAATAAATGGATTTTCCTCTAAACGGGCAAGATTTTCGGCTTCTGCTTGAAAACGGGAAGCATGCATCCAATGGGATAGTCGTTCAGAACCCACACTGGCAGCCATGTTTGCAAAACCACCGGCAATAGCCATGAAGGCATATTTCATCGACTGAATGCTTGAGCAACAAGCACCGGAAGAAGAAATAATTTCTAACGGATGAATGTTTAATTCACCATGTACCATGGCGGCATGTGAAGGCAAAAGTTGATCCGGTGAAGTTGTACCTGTTGTCAAAACTTCCAATTCGTTTATAGAAACTTCCGAATCAAATAAAGCTTTGACAGCATTTGCACCGAGTTGTGCATTCGTGTGTGTAGCTATACCATTTTTTAAAGCATAATAACGGGATTTTATCCCATTGTTTCGTAAAACAATAGACCGAGCCTTTGACGCACGTCCGTTAACCATGCCTAGCACATTTTCCATCTCGTCATTCGCAATCGCTTCGTTGGGTAAAAATTTGGAAAGACGAGTAATATAAACGGGTCTCACTATTGTATAAAAATATTTGTGCGCAAAGATAATTATTATCCCTTCGTTTGCTAATGATTAAAAAATATGACTATTCATGAATTAATTATCAAATGTCATTTCAATGACTTTTCATTTTTGGAAATACAAAAAATATTAAGCAGTTTGCACTTTTCCATTCTTTGAACATTGCTTAAAACAAAGTTTCTCAAAACAATGAGATCTACACTTCTTGCCATTGGATTGGCATTTGCGATAGCACCGTCTTTCGCACAACAAGCATCAAACAACTACAACCGCTCTGTTTTTTACAACAGTCAACTTATTGGGGGGGGGCAATCAAGAGAAAATCAGCAAAAATTAGGCAGGCTGCAGCAACTTATGCCCGGAATGAATGCTCGATTTGATCGCATCAATGGTTCTCTATCTGATGTTTTTGGTGTGGCACTAAACGTGTCGGGGAATAGTCCGGAAGCAAAAGCACAATTCATATTGGCTCAACAGTTATCCAACTTTGGATTTAACTTAGCTAATTGGCAATTTGTTGTTTCTACGCCTATTCCAAATGGAAATTATGTTTCTTATACTTCAAAAATAGATGGACGAGAGGTTGTTTTTTCAAGCTTGAATTTTCGTTTTACTTCAGATGGAAAATTAGAAAGAATTATAGCGAGAAACTACGGAGAACCGGATAAAACGATTTCTCCAACTCTTTCATCTGATGCAGCTTTGCAATTAGCACTGAATGATACAAAAGGGGTTATTGTTACCAACAGTTCTATACAAGCAGACTGGGCTTGGTTTCCCATACCAACAAGCAATGGTTACAAACTAAAACCCGCTTATGCTTTTAATATAAAAGGAGTAGGAGAGTCACTTCCGGTAGATTTGAATGGTTATATTGATGCTATAAGTGGACAAATTCTGTATCGTACAAACGCAGTTAAGGAGAATGTTACACAAACTATCAATGGCAATGTATTTAAGCACAACCCATTACTTCCTTCTTCTAACGAACCTTTGGCAAATTTGAAAGTAACTGTTGGTGCAAACACTTATTATACAGATACGGCAGGACTTTTAAATATTTCAACACTCAATACTCCTATAACGGCAACTGTTCGATTAGAAGGTAAATGGTCTAAAGTTATTGCTTCTGCTTCTGCAGGCGTTACACCTAATTTTCAAGATACCATTACTACTAACGGGCAAACTTATCTTTTTCGGGTCGATACACCATCTACTGCAAGGCATGTAAATGCGTATTACCATGTAAATCGTGTACATGATTTTATGAAAAAGTTCTACCCTTCTTTTACGGGAATGGATATTGTTTTGCCTACAAATGTTGATGTAACAGGTAATTGCAATGCTTTCTATAATGGTTCATCTATCAATTTTTACAAAGCTGGAAATGGTTGTAACTCCTTTGCTTATTGTGGTGATATCATTTATCATGAATATGGTCATGGAATTTCTGATAAGTTTTATGCTTCTATGGGAAAAGGAACCATTAATAATGGTGCATTGAACGAAGCCAACTCTGACATTTGGGGAATAAGCATTACGCAAGATCCTGTGTTAGGTAAGGGTTCCATGGCAAATGGTGGTATTATTCGCCGCTACGACTTAGCGCCTAAAGTATATCCGGTAGATATACAGGGCGAAGTTCATGCAGATGGTGAAATAGTTGCCGGCGCATGGTGGGATGTAGCTGTAAACTTAAATAGTGTAGATTCAATGACCAGACTATTTACGCAAACCTATTATGATACACCTGATGGACCAAATGGAACGGAAGGATCTGTATATCACCAAGTCCTTATTTCAGCCTTGAAAGCAGATGATAATGACAACAACTTAAATAATGGAACGCCACATTTCATGCAAATTGTAAAGGCATTTGCTCGTCATGGAATCTATTTGTTAGGCGATGCAACCTTAGTTCATAAAGAAATTCCAAACCCACCTGCCAATACGCCAATTAGCATTTCGGCTAACTTGACACTTTCTACTCCTGGATTTTTCAATGCATTGTATCTTTATTACACTACCCGAAACGGAATTTGGGATACACTTTCCATGGTAGCACAAGGTGGAGGCACTTATACAGCTCAAATTCCTGCACAACCTGAAGGGACAATGGTTGATTACTATTTTGGTGTTTCAGATATTTCAAATTTCCTAAGTGCAACTTTCCCAATGAGCTATATTCCCGGAGCAGCAAGCCAAAACACTATTCCGTATCAATTTGGTGTAGGCATCAATCAACAATTAGCCATAGATTTTGAAAACCCCTTATCTAATTGGACAATTGGCAATGTAACAAATGACAATGCTACGAATGGTTTGTGGGTTCAAGCAAAACCAATTGGCTCTTTTGTAAATGGAATTCTAACTGGCACTCAAGTTCAACCAAACTTTGATCATTCTACCGGAACTACCGGAAAATGCTTAGTTACTGCTAATGCACTCTCTACTTCTTCCTCCATTTCATCTGCCGATGTAGATGGCGGACGGACTTCCGTTATTTCTCAAGTATTTGACTTTACTGGCTTCACAGATCCGGTTATAGAATATTGGCGTTGGTACACCAACAATGCAGGCAGTAATCCTAACCAAGACTATTGGACCGTATTTATCAAAGACAGCACAAGTCCAGTGTGGGTGGTGAGAGTGGACTATACTAAAACTACCGACAACTCATGGCGCAGAAGAATTTTTCGAGTTAATGAATACATGAATATAGCTAACACAAGCAGAAAGCTGATCTTGAAATTTCAAGCAGAAGATGCCGCGCCTGAAAGCATTGTAGAAGCTGCCGTTGATGATATTTTTATTTATGATAAAGCCTGGTCAACTGCTCTGAACGATCCTCAATCAAACAAGGCAATTATCTTCCCTAACCCTGCTGAGAAAATGCTTACAGTTCGATTAGCAAAGGTTGAAACCGGCCATATCTCTTTATATGATTTAACTGGAAAGGAAATGCTACGGGTGGCTTTAGATGGGAAAACAGACTATAATATTTCAGTTGATCATTTACCCGCCGGAAATTATTTTTTAAGTATTAAAACTGCACACTTCATTCAGTCGCAAAAAGTATCTGTAGCACACTAAAACTAAATGGTGTAAAATAAGCTAAAGAGGTTGTCATTTTTTTGGCAACCTCTTTCATTTAAATGCTTCTTTTCGTAGTGAAAGCTTGATTCAAAAAAACAAGTTGATATAATTTTCTGTTCCGGTGTTTTGACTTTCTCAAAATCTGCTCTATCTTCAACCGGTCAAATCATTTGCGTTCAATGAGATTTCGTCTGCCATTATTGTTGGTCTGCACTTTTGTAATTTTTATTACTGTTTTTTCTTCTTGCACACATCAATATACTTGTCAGTGTACAATTCAATATAGTGGAAAGCCCGGCTTACCTGATTCTACCGTTCGTGAATATGAAATTCGAGATACTAAAAAACGAGCGAAATCAGCGTGTGAAGCCAATTCAGGTACCTATCAAAACGGTTCAATCAAGACTGTTGAAACTTGTACCATTTACTAAGCAATTAAGTTCTATTATTTTTGTGCCTTCCTTTTTTTATGGGTATGCACTCAATGAATTCTAACGTAGTTTCTTTGAAAATCAAGAAGTTTTTTTTGCTTGTACTGCTGATTGTTTTATCGGCAATTTTTCTTTTTTCAGGAATTTCCAAACTCTACGACTTTGAACGCTTTGAATGGAATATTATGGATGCCGGCATTTCATCCATGATTTTATCTGGTGTTTTAGCTCGATTATTTATAGGGTTGGAATTAATGTTGGGTTTGTTTTTATTGTTGCATCTTTTTCTAAAAACATTTACTTACAAAGCTGTTTTTATTCTGCTTTCTTTTTTCACCGTCTATCTGATTGCGCTGATGGTCAGGCAAGGCAATTCTGGTAATTGTGGCTGTTTTGGTGAAATGTATCACATGACGCCCGGCATGGGAATTGCAAAAAATGCGGTGATGATGATAATGGTAGTTATTTTGTTAAAAGGACATAATTCTAACCCGTTTAAACAAGCTCCCGTTATAGCTGCAATAGCAGGAATGATTTCTATTGTTATTCCTTTTGTCTTTTTTCCATTGAGTCAAGATTCAGTGCCGGAAATTTCCCATGAAACAATTAATCTGGAGCCACTTTATCATTCTAAAAATCCTGAAAACACAAAACCAGTACAGGATTTAAGGACGGGAAAACATATAGTTGCCTTCATGAGCCTTACCTGTCCACACTGTAAAAAAGCTGCCTTTGTTTTACAAATTATTCATCGCCAGAATCCCGATATTCCTATCTTTTTTGTGTTAAACGGCAATCCGGATTTTCTATCTGATTTTTATAAAGAATCACAGGCCGACTCTGTTTCACACGTTTTGTTCCGTGGCAGCGATGAATTTGCATCAATGGCGGGAAGTGCTGTTCCGGCAATCTATTTTATACACAATTCAGTGATAGAAAGAAAGGCTAATTATTTTCAATTAGACCCTCAATATATGCGTCAGTGGCTACGCGAACCATAGTAGAATGATATATACCCATCAAAACGAAACCTTATTCTTCTTGGATCATCAAAACCAAATAGAATATTATTCATTTTAGGGACAGCTGAATATTCTGTTGTTGTTGAAATTCAATTTTTCTTAACCATTTCTTACGCTGATTTTTGTAAACAGACACTATGTTTGTGATAACTTGCAAATTTCTGTATGAACTATGATTTGAAGCTTTTTACGAATCTTGAACTATTAGCCAAGCAAGTGGTTGAAGGCTTTATCATTGGGTTGCATAAGAGCCCTTTTCATGGCTTTTCGGTAGAGTTTGCTGAACATAGGCTTTATAACCCTGGAGATCCTTTAAGGCACATTGATTGGCGAGTGTATGGGCGAACAGACAAGCTATTTGTCAAACGATTTGAAGAGGAAACCAACCTGCGATGTTGTGTAGCAATTGATATTTCTTCCTCCATGTTGTTCCCTCAAGAAGAAAATCAGTTGAATAAACTACAATATTCAGCTTTAGCTACTGCTTGTCTTTTTCAATTATTAAAAAGACAGTTAGATGCAGCGTCCTTAACCTTGTTTGATGATTCAATTCAGTTTTGGAGTGCTTGCCGTTCCACAGGTAGCCACTATCGCTCACTCACTGCTCAATTAGAACAATTGGTTGATAAAAAGGAAGGAAAAAGATCACAAACCAATATTGCACAAGCAATACATCTGATTGCCGAGCAAATGCATAAACGCTCATTAGTGGTGATATTTAGCGACATGGTAGAGTCCGGAAATGAAATGGAAGAACTATTTTCTGCGCTGCAACATTTGAGATATAACAAGCATGAAGTGATTCTGTTTCACATGTTAGAAGGAGAAAAAGAGCAAAACTTTCAGTTTGAAAATCGTCCGTATGAATTTATAGATCTTGAAACAGAAGAGAGAATCAAGTTGCAACCACACCAGATTAAGGAGCAATATATTTCCGAATTGAAAAGCTTTTTAAAAACTTTTGAAAGTCGTTGTCATCAGTATAAAATTGATCGAGTAGTGGTAGATCTTCATTCTCCAGTAGAAGAAGTTTTGCGTGCATTTCTTTTAAAGCGAAATAAATTGCTTTAGACCAATAATTTTACTTACCTTTGCCACCCATTTTTGGGCTTTGGGACGGTATAATTGCTATTCCAATCCGAAAGTTCTTTGGATAAAGGTTTTAACATAAGAAGGAACATAAAACATTTTCTTCTTGGAAATAAATCGTAGTTGTCAAATAAAGAAATGAAACACAGTCGCGAATTTGAAATTGCTTGGCAAGGAATGAAACCCGGCTTGCACTCATTTCAATATGAAATTGACGACCGGTTTATGCACGAACATGGAGAGCCTGAAGGTGACGTTTCAGACCTAAAGGCAGTGGTAAAGGTGACGTTCGACAAGCAAACTAATTTCTTTATGCTGCATTTCGATGTAGGGGGAAGTGTTGAGGTTGCTTGTGATCGCTGTGGCGACTTATTTAGAATGCAACTGTGGGATGAATTTGATTTGTTGATTAAACTGACAGGAGAAGATACTACTGACTTGGAAGATGAAAGTGATGTCGTGTTTATACCTCGAAGCGAAACCGTGATAGATATTGGCAACTGGATTTATGAATTTGTAATGCTGAGTATTCCATTGCAATTAGTACATCCGAACAATGCAGAAGGAAACCTTGAATGCAATCCGCAAGCTCTTAAATTGCTACACCAATTGGAGCCGGAACCGGAAGATCAGCCGGCAAAAGATATCTGGAAAGGGCTAAAAGACCTTTCCCACAAAACAAAAAGAAAATAAACAAAGAATACAAGGTTTGTACCTTTGTGGTTAAATTAATAGCATTAAACAACAATTATAAACATTAAACAATGCCTAATCCAAAACGACGCCATTCTCAGCAACGCGGAGCAAAACGCCGCACACACTATAAAGCAGTTGCTGCCACTTGGAGCGTTGACGCTGTAACAGGAGAAAGCCATTTGCGTCATCGTGCTCATTGGGTAGAAGGAAAACTTTACTATCGCGGCCGCGTGGTAGTGGACAAGAATCCGGCTACACCAGAAGGTGAACAAATTAATTAATTTCCAAGGGGTCTATACAACATAGCTGAATGACGATAGGGCTTGACATCATGGGCGGTGATTTTGCACCTGCCGAAGCCATTTTAGGGGCGCAACATTTTTTTGAACAAGAGACTGCTAACAGTCAAGTAAAATTATTGTTGATTGGCAATGCCGATGCTGCCGAGCCTTATTTGCCATTGCTTGAAAAGTATAAAGATCGTTATCGCTTATTACCTACTACTGAAGTAATAGGTATGCACGAACATCCTACCAAAGCTCTAAGAGAAAAAACAAACTCCAGTATTGCAGTTGGTTTTGGACTATTGGCACAAGGTAAGGCTGATGCTTTTATTAGTGCGGGTAATACCGGAGCTATGATGGTTGGATCCATGTATTCGGTAAAAACAATTGAAGGGCTGTTACGTCCTACCATCATTTCACCCATACCACGAACTGATGGTAAGTATAACCTTTTGTTGGATGCCGGTGCCAATGCAGATTGTAAACCTGAGCATTTAGTGCAATTTGCACAATTAGGCTCCCTTTATGTAAATCGAGTTTGGGGTATTGAAAATCCACGTGTCGGATTACTTAACTTAGGCGAAGAAGAAGGTAAAGGAAATTTATTAGCTCAAGCTACCTATCCACTTCTTAAAACGCAACAAGGTATCAACTTTATTGGCAACATAGAAGGGCGTGATATGTTTCTTGACAAAGCAGAAGTTATTGTTTGCGAAGGGTTCACCGGAAATGTGGCACTTAAAATGGCAGAATCTATTTACCATATTTTCACTGAACGTGGTGTGAAAGATGATTTTCTGAATCATTTCAACTTTGAAATTTACGGCGGTACACCTATTCTTGGAATCAACAGCCCAGTAATTATTGGTCATGGCATTTCTCGTGCAACTGCATTTATGAACATGATCAAGGTTGCTGCAAAAATTATTGATACCGATTTAACATCGTTTATCAAAAACTTGTTTGCTCAACAGCCTGCTGAATAGCCTCAACAATATCTTTTTTTACCGTAAGTTTTTTGCAACAAGCGTTTCACTAATTTAGTGTCATTAAAGATTTTGCATTAACAATTCGATATAATTGGATAAGGTCAACATATACTGTATCAGCGGTTTGGGTGCTGACGAACGAATTTTTAGGAAGTTAGATATACCGAATGTTCAACTCGTTCATCTCCCTTGGCTCCCGTTTGATGTGCATGACGATTTACCCTGCTATGCTCAAAAAATGTCTTCTCTATTACCCGAAAAAAATCCAATTATTTTGGGGCTTTCCTTTGGAGGAATGTTGGCAACAGAAATTGCTTTGCAACAAAATGTAAAACATGTCTTTTTAGTATCGAGCGCAAAAGGCAAACAAGAATTGCCTGAAATGAGCCGATTGTTGAGCTATATGATCAACCACAAATTGGTACCATTCAAACTATTTTCAAGCCCTAATCAGATTTTATACAATCGCTTTGGTGTCAACTCTGATGATGACAAACATTTGCTCAATGACATCATGAAGGACACAGATACCCACTTTCTTGGATGGGCATTTCGTGCTATCATTAACTGGAGAAATACAACTATTCCCTCCAATGTTACACATATTCATGGCACCGCAGATCGCATTTTGCCACCCGAATCTATTACCGCTAATTTTTGGCTGAACGAGGGTTCGCACATGATGGTTTACAACCGCGCTAAAGAAGTAAGTGCATTGATTGCACAAACCATATCTCATTTATGATAGCAGCACAAACTTTGGAAACTCCTTTTGGGACAATGTTTACAGCTGCAACAAATGAAGGTATTTGTATGCTTGTTTTTAATTCCCTTCCGGCTTTTTCAATTGCACAAAAGCGGTTTAATCAAGAAGTCGTTTGGAGTCAACATGTATTTTTTGATTCACTCAACAATCAATTATTAGCATACTTTTCCGGCAAAAGAAAATTTTTTGATGTGCCAATACATTTAGTTGGTACACCCTTTCAAATAGGGGTATGGAAAGCTTTGCAAAATATACCTTACGGAAAGACAATTTCCTATCAAGAAATGGCAATGCAAATCAAGGGGCAAAATTTAACTCGAGCAGTAGCCCGTGCAAACAGTCAAAACCCGCTCCTGATCCTTATTCCGTGTCATCGAGTAATTGGATTAGATGGATCTTTGTCCGGTTATAGCGGTGGCATTGAAACCAAAAAAAAGTTGCTATTGTTGGAAAAAGAATTTGCAGATCAGGAGCAGCAAAACGGGTTGCTCTTTTAAATAAAAGTAAAATTGTTAAAACAAGGTTTAAAAATTAGTAGGCTTGCTTGTTAGCCAATAATTGATTTAATTTTGTATGGACTACAAGAGTTGGGCTATCGCCGTGTTTAAAAAATAACAAGGAGGAAAGTCCGGACAGCAAAGAGCAGCGCACCACCTAACGGGTGGGGGACGTGAAAACGTTCACAGAGAGTGCCACAGAAAATAACCGCCTACATTTTATTGGAGGTAAGGGTGAAAATGTAGAGTAAGAGACTACACAGCCGGCTGGTAACAGAAGGATGGGGGTAAACCTTGCGCGCTGAAATGCCAAATAGGCAATCGCTCCGAAAGGATAAGGACGGCTCGTTCGATGATTGTGGGTTGGCAGATAGAACCGCTCAGCAATGGACGGTATAGATAAATGATAGCCACCCGAAGACCATTTCGGGATACAGAATCCGGCTTATAGACTTGTGTAGTTGTTTTGGTTAAATGATGCAAGCGTTCGGTATCGTCCCGAGCGCTTACTTTTGTGTGTCAGGCATGTTCTTTATCTATAGGGTGCAAGTCCCGAACGAGAGTTGCAGTACTTATCGTTAGCCAAGGGCAAGGGTGTTTACCGTGAGGTAAAATCTGAAGGCAGCAGGCGGCA
>JAFDXP010000074.1 GCA_018267875.1 Bacteroidota bacterium
ACGTGAAGTATAAATGCACGGATGGAAATATGTATGAAGAGAAAGGAGAATTGACCTTAGTACGATAAGAGAACAAGAATTCACATGTCAAGAGGCTGTTTCGAACAATGGAAACAGCCTTTTATATTTTTATGAAGTGAACGATTTTGCTTTAGTCCGTATTATATTTAACCATTGTAAAATGAAGCATAATCCATGTTAGATAATCCTCGCCTAAAGCAATTGCAACAAGAATATGATAAGCTTACTGACGAAAAGGAAAAAATTGATCAATTAGTTTATATCGCTGTTGAAACAAGAAATTTTGACGTAGAAAAAGCATCAGTTATGGCTGATGAGATTTTAGAACGTTCAAAGAAAATAAATTATATCCGCGGAGAAGGAAGAGGCTACAACTTAAAGGGATCGTGCTTGTGGCTAACGGGAGAATATGAAGCAGGGTTGGAAGTGTTACACTATGCAAATGCTTTAGCTAAAAAGGCGAAAGACAGAAGGTTGGAAGGGCGAGTGTTGAATAACTTTGGTAATATCTATCGAGATCTTGGTGATCTGGGTAATGCGCTTAGTTATTATGAAACAGCTTTAGCAATAAATGAAGAGCTGGGTGATGAGTTTCTTCAATCAATAAATCTAACAAGCATTTCAAACCTATTGTATGATTTGAATGATTACGATAGCGCTTTAGAATATGCCTTACGATGTTTGCCAATTTTCGAAAAATCTCACGATATCAATCGTTTAATTTCAGTTTACAACACGCTGGGAAATATCTATTTTAAACAAGAACAATTTCAAGAAGCACTGCGATATTTTGAAGCTAATCTCTATCGCTCTGAAGCAGATACGGCCAATTACATAATGGCAGAAAGTGGAATGGGGAAGGTTTTGTATAAGATGGATGACTTTTCTAATGCTCAGAATTATTTGATTCATGCATTAGAACAAGCTAAAAGCATGGCCAATGTAGAGGTTCAAATTATTAGCCTTTTTTACTTAGGGCGTATGTTTTTTGATGAGGGTAATTTCAGATTGGCTTTGAAATACTTAGAGTCTGCATTGGTATTAGCTGAAGAATATTCTCGCCGTCATGATATTATGAGCGTTCATGAAGTACTATCTTCTTTGGCAGACCAAATGGGAAATATCCCCAAAGCTTTTCATCATTTGAAAGCATACGAAAAACTAAAAGAAGAAATTTTTAAACAAACCACTTTCAACAAGCTTAGAAATCTACAAACACGACAACAAATTGAATTAGCACAAAAGGAAAAAGAAGTAGCTGAAAAAACAGCTCAATTAAAACAACAATTTATGGCCAATATGAGTCATGAAATTCGTACGCCCATGAATGCTATTGTTGGAATGACGCGATTGCTTTTGGCAAAAGAACCTAAAGAAGAACAAACACGTTATCTAAAAGCAATTCAACAAAGTGCTGATAATCTTTTAGTGATTATTAATGACATCCTTGACTTGTCTAAAATTGAAGCAGGAAAGATTGTTATTGAACAAACTGATTTTGTTTTGCGTGATGTGATGCAAAGTGTACGCGATATGCTCATGCTAAAAGCAGAAGAGAAAGGAATTATTTTCAAAACAAATGTTGCAGATGATGTGCCGCATCGCTTGATTGGCGACCCTACACGCATTAATCAGATTTTGATAAACCTTGCTGGAAATGCCGTCAAGTTTACGGAACATGGTCACGTTGAAGTGTTGGCCAATATTGAAATGAGAGAAGGCAACAAACAATTTCTTCATTTTGATATTGCAGATACCGGCATTGGAATTTCACCCGATTATGTTGAACGGATTTTTGAAAGCTTTACACAAGCCGGTACCGATGTAGCTCGAAGGTTTGGAGGCACCGGATTAGGGCTGACTATTTCAAGGCAATTGGTAACACTGATGGGCGGAGATATTTCAGTGAAAAGCGAATTGGGAAAAGGAACAACTTTCACCGTAGTAATTCCCTTACAAGAAGCTACTACCCAACAAACAGAAGCAACACCGCAAGTGATAGATGCGGATACAATGGCAAAGTTGAATAAGTTGAAATTGCTGTTAGTAGAAGATAACGAATTTAACCGTATGGTTGCTGAAGACACGCTTAAAGATCTATTGCCGGATATCATAATTGACATAGCCATAAACGGTAAAGAAGCAGTAAAAAGGGTGCAACATCAGATGTATGATATTGTGCTGATGGATATTCAAATGCCCCTAATGGACGGTGTTACGGCAACCAAAACTATTCGTCAGTTGAATGGTGTGGAAAAAAACACTAAAATAATTGCCATGACAGCAAATGTGTTTCAAGAAGACGTACAACATTATTTTGAAGCAGGGATGAATGCCTATGTAGCCAAGCCTTTTCAAGCTGATGAACTCTTATTGAAAATGGCTGCTGTTGTAGCTGATGGCGTATTTCAAACACAAGCTGATTCAGAAATTAGCAAAGTGGAAAGGGTAACATTTAAACCCTTGCCGGATATTGTTACAAACATGTCTTTCCTTCAACAGTTAACCGGTGGCAACAATGAAAAAACAGATAAGTATATCGGTATGTTTTTAGAAAATGCCCCTCGATTGCTCAAGCAAATTGATGATGCATTAGCAATTTCCGATTTGAACCAAGTGAAGATTGCTGCTCATTCTCTAAAACCGCAACTATCATACATGGGAGTGAAAGAAGAAATCAGCCACATTTTTTTGATCGAGCAAACTGCAACTGAAGCTGCCCATGCAAGTAAATTACCACCTTTAATCGAAAACTTGAAACGCTTGTGTGAAAAGGCTTTTGATGAATTGAAGGCACTCCGAATTAAAAGCTGATTTTTAAATTGGAATTAGTGATTTTTTTTGAACATGTTAGTACTTTAATAAAGAAGGAAAATATTGTTCCCTGCCTCTGTTTTTTTATAGGCAAATGATCATTACCAACCGCCTCCAATTGCTCTATATAAGGCAATTTCAGCTTGTCGCAATCCGTTTCGTGTTTCTATCAATGCTAATTCCGCTTCAATAGCCATTTTTTGTGCACTAATCACTTCTAAATAACTAGCATAGCCCACTTTGAAGAGTTCGTTTGCGGTTGAAATAGCTTGATGTAATGTAGCTACTTCTTGTAAGTTTATTTTTCCGGTTTGAGTTAGAATAGCTCTATTACTAAGTATTGTTTGTGTTTCACTGAACGCAGAAAAGATCGTTTTTTGATATTGATGATGTGCAATTTCTCTTTCTGCTCTTGCTCTGTTTTGGTTCCCTCTTAACATACTTCTATTAATGAGTGGCGTAGTTAATCCTCCTAATACTCCCCAAGCAATTGATGCAGGATTAAATAAAAAGCTACTACTGAAAGCGTTTAAGCCAACATAAGGGCTTAAAGTTAATGAAGGTAAAAGTGCAGCCTGCGCAGCTTTAAGATCGGCACCGGCAGCTTGTAAGTTGGATTCAGCTTGAAGAATATCAGGTCTATTGTGCAATATTCCTTGAGCAGAAATGGCAACATGCTTTTGCAGAATGTCATCTTGCTTTAGTGCATCTGACCTGTTGATAGCTTGAGGCATTCTACCCAAAAAGAAGTTTAGTTCATTCTCTATTTGTACAATTTTTTGCTGGATGCGAAATGCCATTGCTTCTGTACGTAATAATTGAGCTTGCATTTGTTGAACGCCCAATTCTGTCGTTCGCCCGGCCTCTTTTTGAACTAAGGTTATAGATAGAACACTGTCTTGTAGTGCTCTGTTTCGCTCAATTGCCAGAATCGTTTCATCAAGAGCAATCAATTCATAGTACCTTGATGCTACTTCACTGACTAAGGAAGTTACTATTAACCGCTTGCCATATTGAGATGCTAAAATTTGGAAATACCCGGACTTTTTTTGCGCACGAAGTTTCCCCCATAAATCTATCTCCCATTGACTTCTCAATCCAATAAAATAATTAGGCACCACCGGATGAGGAATTGGAATTGAGTTGGGTTGCTGGTTTTTATTTGCGTCATCATTGCTTAACCCTTCTAATGTATAGGTTCCAAACTTTTGGTAAGATGTTTGTAAATCTGCTTCAACAGTTGGAAGCATTTGCCCACGTCTGACTCTAAATTGTGCTTGTGCTATTGCAATTCGTTGCTCAGCAATGGCCATGTCAGAATTTTGATGCAACGCTAACTCAATAAGGTTGTTGAGTAAGGAATCCTCAAAGAATTTGGTTGAATGAATATGATCACTTGAATCGTTTTGAGAAAATGAAAACGAACTTGCTTTTGCAGAAAGCGAATCATCTTTATGAGGAAGGTTATTGGTTATACAACCGAATAATCCTATGGTTATTAAAAATAAAAATGGAACTTGTTTCATGCCTTACTGTGTTTGAATCGTGCGTTGGATTTAAGAATGGATATGCTGATTTGAGGATGTTAAATCTATGGCAGATGATGGTGTTTTCTTTTGTTGAAATCCGGCAAAAAGCACATAAAGCCCCGGAACTAAAATCAGCCCAAACACCGTACCGGTAAGCATTCCGCCCGCAGCAGCAATGCCTATACTTTTGTTGCCCATAGCGCCAGCCCCCGATGCAAAACACAAGGGTAGCAATCCGGCAATAAAGGCAAATGAAGTCATTAATATTGGACGAAAGCGTGCTTTAGCACCTTCTATTGCTGCTTGAAAAATGGAAGCTCCTTCTTCTCTTTTTTGATTGGCAAATTCAACAATTAGAATAGCATTTTTTCCAACCAATCCTATAAGCATAATCAGTGCTACTTGGGCATAAATATTATTTTCTAATCCTGCCAATTTCAAAAACAAAAATGAACCAAATATTCCTGTTGGCAAGGAAAGAATGACTGGTAAGGGCAATAGGAAACTTTCATATTGCCCCGCAAGGACGAGATAAACAAAAATCAAGCAGATCAAGAAAATAACGAGAGCTTGATTTCCAGCAAGTATTTGTTCACGGGTCATTCCTGACCATTCAATTGAAAATCCTCTTGGCAACTTTTCCTTGGCAATCTTTTCTACTTCTACTATAGCTTCTCCGGTGCTTTTATCGAGTGAGGCATCTCCGTTTATGAGTGCTGAAGTGTACATGTTGTATCGTGTTAATTGTTCAGGTCCAAATACTCGTTCGAGCCGCGCAAAGCTTGAATAGGAAACCATTTCACCTCTATCGTTTTTTACATAGAGCTTTAAAATGTCTTCCGGTTGTCCACGGTATTGAGGATGCGCTTGTAGCATGACTTTGTACAATTGACCAAAGCGAATAAAATTGGTGCTATAATAGCTTCCGATTAGGGTTTGTAAGGTGTGTAGTGCCTCCCTTATTCTAACCCCTTTTTTGGCAGCCATTCCTTGATCAATATGAACCATATACTGTGGAAAATTGGGATCGAAGCCGGTGTAGAGGTTGCGTAGCGAAGGTGATTGCTTTAAAGCACTCATAAAATTGTTGGTTACACTGGATACTTGTTGTAAATCATCGGTACCGCTTTTGTCTAACAATCGCAATTCAAAGCCGCCGGTATTGCCAAAGCCCGGAACCGTAGGCGGAGCAAAGAATTGAACATTGCCGTCAGCTATATGTTTAGTCTTAATTTCCAAATCAGAAATGATGTCTTCCAAAGATTGGTTACGCTCTTTCCATGGTTTAAGATTAATCATACCCATGCCATAAGAAGCACCTGCAACATCGCTCATTAAGCTATACCCGGCTAAAGTGGAAATGGATTCAACGCCTTCAACCTTTTTAGTCGCTTTTTGTACTTGATTCAATACTGCTTCCGTTCGTTCGAGTGTTGCACCTGGTGGTGTAGAAACGTTTACATACACCATACCTTGGTCTTCGGTTGGAATAAATCCGGATGGTAAAATGGCTTGTGTACCCCATACGGCAATAAAGAATATAATCATCACAACTACTGTCAACATTTTTCGACCCGCAGTTTTTGAAATGAGGCTTATGTAACGGTTTGATACACGATTATAGCCGTTATTAAATGTTCCAAAAAATTTTGAAAGCAGACTACCTTTTGTTGATGTATTATGTTTTAGAAATATTGCACTGAGTGCAGGTGTTAGTGTTACCGCATTGATTCCGGATATGATAATGGCTACAGCTAAGGTCATAGAAAATTGTCGGTAGAAAACCCCCACAGGTCCGGTCATAAATGCGACAGGAAGAAATACTGCAGACATCACTAACGTAATGGCTATAATTGCTCCGCTAATTTCTTTCATGGCGGCAATGGTGGCTTCTAATGGCGGCAAGTGCTCTTCTGTCATTTTAGTATGTACAGCTTCCACTACTACTATGGCATCATCTACCACAATTCCAATAGCTAACACAAGAGCAAACAATGTCAACAAATTGATTGAAAAGCCCATCACTTGCATAAAAAACAAAGTGCCAATCAGTGCTACCGGCACTGCTAAGGCGGGAATAATGGTGGATCGAAAGTCTTGCAGAAAAATAAAAACAACTACGAAGACCAGTAAGAAAGCTTCAACTAATGTTCGCAAAACTTCAGCTATAGAGGCATCTAAAAACCTGGAAACATCATAGCTGATGCTAAAATTCATGCCCGCCGGAAAACTACTTTCTTTGAGTTCTGACATCCGTTCTTTAATTAAGCGAATCACCTCTCGCGCATTCGATCCAGGGCGTTGCTTAATCATGATGGCTGCGGATGGTCTTCCATCTGTCATGGAGGTCATATCATAGTCAAGTGAGCCAAATTCTACATCAGCAACATCTTTCAATTTCACTAATGCCCCGTTTGGCTCTGCGCGCAACACAATGTTTCGATAGGCTTCGGGTTCAACAAATTTTCCTGGATATTTTAGTACATATTGCAAGGGGCGACTTTGCATACCGGAGCTTTCGCCGGTTTTACCGGGTGCAGTTTCCACATTTTGATCATGAAGAGCAGCGATCACATCATTGGTGCCAATATTATAGCTGTGCATCCTTTCTGGTTTTAGCCACACACGCATCGCATAATCTCTGGCTCCCATGATCTCAACCAAACCAACACCATCAATGCGTTTCAACTCCTTTAGCACATTGATATCGGCAAAATTGTAAATGAATTTTTCATCGAGGCTGGTGTCTGTACTCGTAATGTTTAAATACATCAACATGCTGTTGACTTCTTTCTCGGTTGTTACGCCTGCTTTGATGACCTCTTCGGGCAATTCATCTAAAACAGTAGTAACTCTGTTTTGAACATTGACAGCCGCTATATCCGGATCAGTACCTACCTTAAAATATATTTGAATGGTGGTAGTTCCGTTGTTGCTCGTAACGGTTGACATATAGGTCATGCCGGCTACCCCGTTAATGGCTCGTTCTAATGGCGTTGCAACTGCCTTGCTGCACACTTCTGCGTTTGCACCAATATAATTTGCCGTAACAATAACAGATGGGGGAACAATGTCTGGAAATTGAGTAACAGGGAGTTTGATTAATGATATTAAGCCCAACATGACTAATATCAAAGAGATGACCAAAGACAAAATTGGTCGTTTAATGAAGGTTGTAAACATTCTGATTTTCTTTTTGGAGGGTTAAAGCATTTTTCGATTCAGCAAACTGTCCACATTAACCCATTCAGGGTTTATTTTCATGCCCTCACGCAAATTTTGAATGCCTTCATAGACAATAGTATCACCTGTATTCAGCCCTTCTGATACGATATAGAAGTTACCCATTCTAGTTTCCGGAATAAAGCTTCGTGCATGTATCTGATGGTTTTTATCAAGCAGATAGACATAGTTTCGATCTTGCACCTCAAAACAAGCTTTCTGTGGAATGACTATGGCTTGTTTTACAAAACGACTGAGACTTACTTTGCCAGAAGCGCCATGTTTTAAGAAATGTTTGGGATTAGGAAAGCGTACACGAAATGCAATAGAACCGGTATTTTCTTGAAATTCACTGGCTACGGTTTCTAATTTTCCGGTATAGTCATATTTACCACCATCAGCTAAAGTCAATTCTACTTGTTCATTGGATGATATG
Source organism: Bacteroidota bacterium (assembly GCA_018267875.1). Taxonomy (GTDB): domain Bacteria; phylum Bacteroidota; class Bacteroidia; order Chitinophagales; family Chitinophagaceae; genus JAFIGV01. Next base: position 8,023 of record JAFDXP010000074.1, read on the forward strand.
CCAGCATCTTTTTCACGCAAATATTCTATGTATTCATTTTCAGAAATATTGAAATAGGCAAAAACGGAACTAATATCAGACACAGTTGTAATGAGCGACCCTTCTTCTAATAAACTTCCTGCTTTTAACGGAATCCTATCTATAATGCCATCAAATGGTGCAAATATTTTAGTGTAGCTTAATCGAGCACGAGCATGATCCAGTGCCGCTTTGGCTTCTGCAATCTTGGCTTGTTGGGCAGATAGTTTCGCTTTGGCTAAATCAAGTTCACTGTTTGCAACAATTTTTTTACTCACTAATAATCTGATTCTTTCAGATTCTAATTCAACTGTTCGTGCATCGGCAATTGCACTTTGTAAAATGGCTTTTGCTTTTGATTCTTCAGCTTGAAATTCTTCTGAACTAAGAGAAAATAACAATTGACCTTTTTTGACAAATGCACCTTCATCAACATAGATTTTTTCTAAAAAACCAGAAATTCTACTTCGGATTTCTACATTTCGTGCAGCCTGTATATCGGCTACATAAGTCTTGTCAAGCAAAATTTCTTTTTGAACAACTTTTGTTACAGGTGTAGTTTGTACATTTTGTTGTTTCTCAGATGTAGCCTTTTGCCCACATGAAGCAAGCAGTATTGACCCCATAAAGAGGGCGTAAAAATTGGTAGCACGCATAGCACAATGTGCTTAATAAATGGAATGAGAAAATAAAACCCTAACCCCTTTGATGGGCAGGTATGAAAATAAAGGTAGAAGTGTGAAAACTTCGCTTAGAATAGATAGTAGAGAAACAAGAAAAGATAGTAAGCAGGCTTGTGAAATAGACTACAATGTGAAATGCCAAATTTTGCTTTGTCTGTTGCAAATGCTTTACAATTTTCAAAACTCCCTAAATCAGCAATTTTCTTTGCAGCCCACTTACCAAATGTTTTAGGATGATGACCTACACGAACAAAAATGTGTTGAGCATAAGGTCCAATTGGAGTCGCAATATTGACCACTTCATTTACCTCGTCATCCGAATTGTAGGTAACGGTTGCTGATAAAACGGATGATGAATATTGACCAATGAGTGCACTGGTACGTAGCCCAAACCAAGCTATAGCAACCAAAAGAACTCCAAAAAATGGAGTTAGGTATCGGATATGTAGCAACTGCTTTCGCATGGGCGCGCAAAAGTACGGAACCTAAACTTCAATTGATCAAAATAAAAAAGGCTATGCTCAAATTTTAGCATAGCCTTACAATCCAATTTTATTTTAAACATTATCTCACGCCGTTCATCATTTTCAGGATTGGCTTTGTAAGCGCAATCAATACAAGTCCTAATACAATGACAAATCCGGCAATAGTAGAAAAAATCAAATGTGCTCCCATGCTTTCTACAAATCGTGCCAGAAAACCGCCTACGATATTGGCAACAAAGGTAGCAAGAAGCCATACGCCCATCATCAATGATGCAAACTTTGGGTGAGCCAATTTGGTTACTACCGACAAGCCTACGGGTGATAAACAAAGTTCACCTATTGTGTGCAGTAAATAAGTCATTACTAACCAAATTAAACTGGCTTTCACAGCTTCATCTTGAACATCGCCGCCACGTTGTGCAACAGCTCCCAGCATAAAGAAAAAGCCTACACCCAGTAAGATCATACCTAAGCCCATTTTGACCGGTGTTGGCATTCTTTTCCCTAATTTGGAAGTCCAGAAAATGCTGAATAAAGGTGCTAACAGTACAATAAATAATGGATTTACAGATTGAAACCAAGAGGTTGGAATAATAAATCCACCAACGGAACGATCAATAAACTTATCGGTATATAAGCTGAGCGATGAACCGGCTTGCTCAAATCCTGCCCAAAAGAAAATGACAAAGGCTGTAAGGATAAAGATGACTGTCATGCGCTGACGATCCTGACCAGTTACCGGTTTCACTTCATGTGCTAAATCAATGGTTTTGGCAGTATTGTTCCCAGTAGCGGGATATCGTCCGATATTACCCAAATATTTTTGAGCAAAAGAATTAAAAATGATTTGACCTAAAAGCATACCTATGCCAGAAACTAGGAAACCATATTTATAGCCATACGTGATAACTTGCCCTGCTGCATCGTGCACACCAAACAATTTATCGGAAAACAAACCCACAACAAGTGGCGCAAAAAATGCCCCGATATTGATACCCATATAAAAAATAGAAAAAGCAGAGTCTCGTCGAGGATCGCCTTCTTTATATAACCTTCCTACAAGTGTAGAGATATTTGGTTTGAAAAATCCATTACCAATAATGAGCAAAAACAATCCGAGATACATGCCGGCATGGGTATTTAGAGCAAACAGCACAAACTGCCCAAACATCATCGTTATACCGCCAATCGTAATTGCTTTTCGCTGCCCTAAATATCTGTCGGCAAGCCACCCGCCAATGAGTGGTGTGAAATAGACAAAACCTGTAAAAAAACCATAGATCAAGGATGCATCTTCGGGCTTGATAGCTAAACCTCCGGCAAGCCATGCTTTTGTTAGGTATAAAATTAAAATTCCACGCATACCATAGTAGCTAAATCGCTCCCATAGTTCAGTGAAGAATAAAAGATACAGTCCCTTGGGGTGCCCTTTTTTGCTTTCACCTTCCATTTCAAATGGACGATCGGTGGCTGTGCCGGTTACTTCTTCTTGTAAATGCGACATAAATGATGTGTCTGAATTTTTTTTAAGGCGGAAAGATAAGAAAATATTTTGCCCGTAGAAATGGACTAATTGGTTGAACGAAAAACTGAAAAATAAGTTGTTACTTTTTTATTCAAAAATGAATCAAATCAATGACAGGGTTTCCAAGTAAGATTTCTAATCTTTCCTAACTTTTCAATACAGCCTGCAAAGGTAGATTTTGGAATGTTGGCTTCTATTTCACAAAAAAGCTGGAGTTCCTGATGTAGAATAGTAGCACTCGCCTGTCGTAGGTGATATAACACTTCACTCATAGCCGGATAATCAAATGATAAATGAACCGATTGCTCCACTTGTTTTTCAATGATTTTAGCTTGGTCAAGTGCCAATGCTGATGCTGTTTTGTAGGCGTTAATCAATCCCGGAACGCCAAGCAGTGTGCCGCCAAAATACCGCACCACAACAACCAGAATATTGGTGAGTTTACAACGATCTATTTGACCTAAAATAGGTTTGCCCGCCGTGCCGGAAGGCTCACCATCATCGCTGGTACGAAAAGATAATCCATCGGTTCCTATTCGATAGGCAAAACAATGATGAACTGCCTTGGGGTGCTCTTTTTTTAAGTTAGCGATGTGTTCTTTTGCGTTTTTTATATCGTTTATAGGATACGCAAAGGATAAAAATTTACTTCCTCTATCTCGAAAATCGCCGCCGGTAGGGCATTCTATAGTTTGGTATGTTAGTATCTCATCCATCGGAAAGTGCTAAAAATAAGATGGCAACAAGAGATAAGGCTAAGCCTATGCCTCTTTGAAGGGTTAGTTTTTCTTTGAAAAATAGGATTGCTACTAATGATGATGCTAAAACAATTCCAATATTGTTCACCGGAATAGCTGCTGAACTTTGCAATTCATTGCCATGCAAAAACTGAATGAGGTAATAGATAGAAAAATAATTAGGAACCCCCAAAATGATGCCTGCTAACAAGTTTTTTCTATGTAGTGTTCGCTTGCCGGTAGCTACCAACAATGTTACTATAGCTGCACCTATGATAAAAGCAACAGCAAAAATGTGTACCGTAAATGAAGCCTGAGCAGCATCAGTTGATAAATAGTGATGTTCAGTAAATTTTACCAGCGTATCCAACAAGCCACTCCCAACAAACAACAGAATAGGATAAATGAGGCTTTTAGACTCGTTTGTATGAGGGTTGGTTCGAGTAGATAAATACACTGCCGGAAAGGCAAGAACAATCCCTATAATTTTAAGAGCAGTCAATTGGTCGCCGTATAAAAAGACTGAAAAAAGTGCAGGAATGACTAACGATAATTTATTGGCAATGGTAGTGGTTGTCATACCATCTTCTTTCGTGCGCCAAGCTATTAAATTGAAGATAGAAATAAACATGGCTCCCATAAAGACAGCCCACCCAAACCAAGGTTGGTGTGGACTTTCACGCGTAATGGGAAATCTGCCTAAAAAGATGCTCCCGGTAACCACACAAACGAAATAGTTGACTACAATAGCTTGTAGCCCATCAATGCCAAAGCGTGGAAACAATTTAAACAAGGCAAATAGCAAAGCGTTTAATGCAATGGTTATTAACAGATAAATCATCGGTTACTTATTCCTTGTCTTGAGGGGTGCTGAAATAATTATTTTGTAAATGAGCATAGATGCGAAGTGAATTATTGCCTAACTGATGATGTGCCATTTCATGGCTATGTTGTAAAGTAGGTGCCGCAATTCCTTCTTGCAATTCACTTGGTGCGCGGAATATTCGAGCTTCATCCCATAATGATGCATCTATAAATGCTTCAATCAATTGAGCACCACCTTCTACTATAAGGGAAAGAATATTTTGTTGATAAAGTCGGGAAAGCAAGGCAGGAAGCAGGTTCTCATTGAAAGGCAGTTGTATATATTGCGTTTTGTCAAGGCAATTTTCCTTTCGTTCATTGATAATCCAAGTGGGTATGCTTCCATCTAATAAATGAAGTGTTTCGGGCAAGGCTAAGGCTCTGTCTAAAACGATTCGTAAAGGCTGTTTCCCTTTCCAATATCGTGCATTGAGTTGTGGATTGTCGTGCAAGGCAGTTCTAGTTCCTACTAAGATGGCACTTTCTTCAGTTCGCCATTTATGTGTGAGTTGTTGAGCTTGTTTGTTGCTAATTTGCCAACGAGAGCGATCCTGTGGTGCGAAGAATCCTTGTGTCGTTTCTGCCCACTTTAAAATTATATACGGTCGTTTTTTCTCGTGAAAACATAAGAAACGACGGTTTTGCCAACGCCCCTCTTCTGCTAAGATATTTTCAGTTACCGTTATGCCATTCGAACGCAAAATCTCAAACCCTCTTCCATTCACTTTTGCAAACGGATCTGCTTGACAAACTACAACGTTTTTAATTCCTTCTTGCACAATTCTATTAGCGCAGGGTGGCGTTTTCCCGTGATGGGCACAAGGTTCTAAACTTACATACAGTGTGCTGTTCGGAATTAATTGTCTATCCCAAGAAGAAACATTTTCTATGCACGCAACCTCTGCATGACACGCGCCATATTGAGCATGATAACCTTCACCAATAATTCGATTATCAAACACCAATACCGCTCCTACCATTGGATTGGGTGCTGTATTGCCACTTCCTTTTTCTGCTAAGTCGAGGCATCGACGAATATAGGTTTCGTGTTGCATGGAAGTGCAAATTAATAGACGTATCGGATAGTTTTAGCTGGCTTCGTTTAATTTGCAGGCATGGAACAAACAGGAATAGGGTCGCGAGTAGATCATCCACATTTTGGAAAGGGGGTTGTAGTAGAAATAGCCAGTGAATTCTACAACATTTGGTTTAAGTCCGTCGGCGTAAAGCAGGTTGCAAAAGATTATGAACCCTTGCGGATTTTATCCTCAGGAGAAAATAACGAAGCGAGTGGTGTAGTGTCTCTTGCCGATGTGGAAGCCGCTCTGGAAACTATTTTAGACAGGCGATTGCAGGAATTTCAATTGGTGCCTATGGGCGGAAAATGGGAAGGTGGATCCTTAGTGATGAAGCCATCAGACCATACTTTGCAAGCTAAAGAAGTGCCAATTGATGTTTTCTTTCACAAAATTGTGATGGTGCGCGACCGGGTTCGATTAATAGAACAAAAGATCAATGCACATAAAGGACTTTCCGATGCAGATAAGGTGGATTTGCAACAATACATCTCCGGAATTTATGGCTCTCTCACTACGTTTAATGTCTTGTTCAAAGAAACGCATCACCAATTCAAAGGAGCCGGTGGTGTGTGAAAAGCAACCTATGTGTAAGTTTGAAAGATGGGCAGGGAAAAATCTTTAGCAACACCTATGTTTTAAAGTTTTTTTAAAGTACATTAATAAGTTTAAATAATATGAATATTACCCCATGCCATGCAAAATACTTTGCTTATGAACTTACTAAACGTTATTCTTCAAATAGCTTAGAAAAGTTCACTGCTTCCCTATCCGATGCACAGGTTGATTTAAACCCCCATCAAGTAGATGCTGCTTTATTTGCTTTTCAATCTCCACTTTCAAAAGGGGCAGTGTTAGCCGATGAAGTTGGATTAGGAAAAACTATTGAAGCAGGTATTGTTATTTCTCAGAAATGGGCAGAAAGAAAACGTAAGATTTTAATTATAGCACCTGCCAATCTTCGTAAGCAATGGAACCAGGAAATTGCCGATAAATTTTTTCTACCATCTATAATTTTAGAAGCAAAATCATTCAATGAAGTAATTGCTAAGGGAAATTTAAACCCCTTTAATCAATCAGATAACATAATCATTTGCTCGTACCAGTTTGTAAAAAGCAAGGCAGTATATGTAAGCAAAGTAGATTGGGATTTAGTGGTAATTGACGAAGCACACCGATTAAGAAATGTTTACAAGCCCACTAATAAAATTGCAAAAGCAATTAAAGAAGCCGTTGCCCATGCACCCAAAATTTTGCTAACGGCTACACCATTGCAAAACTCTTTGTTAGAACTTTATGGGTTGGTAAGCATCATTGATGAATATGCCTTTGGCGATTTAAAGAGTTTCAAAACACAATACACACGGCTATCAGAAGAAAAAAACTTTGACGAATTAAAACGAAGATTAGAACCCGTTTGTAAGCGAACATTGCGTAGGCAAGTGTTGGAATACATCAACTACACTAACCGCAGTTGCATTTTACAAGAGTTCACCCCACGGGAAGATGAACAGCAACTTTACAACTTAGTTTCTGATTATCTGCAAAGACCAAACTTATATGCGTTGCCACCCGGACAGCGAACCCTTATGACTTTAATACTTCGTAAGTTGTTGGCATCTTCTACCTATGCTATTTCAGGCACTTTGCAAGGGCTTGCTGATAAATTAGAAAAGACAATTACCAAGCAAGAAAATTCACCACCAAATGTGGATGAAGTTTTTACCGACCATTACGAAACCTTTGAAGAGCAGCAAGATGAATGGGTTGAAGACGAAGAAGAAGAAACAACAAAAGAGGAAAGAATTTACACACCCGATGAAATAGACGAAATCAAAAAAGAAATTGAAGCACTCAATGAGTTTAAAAAGTTAGCAAAGTCCATTCGTATCAATTCCAAAGGAGAAGTTTTATTTACAGCATTAGACAAAGGCTTTGAAAAATTACAAGAACTAAAAGCCAACCGTAAAGCAATTATTTTTACTGAAAGCACCAGAACACAGGAATACTTAAAAAATAATTTAGAGGAAAGAGGTTATAAAGATGAAATTGTTTTGTTCAACGGCAGCAACAACGACCCCAAGAGCAATGCCATTTATCAGGCATGGCTTAATACTCATGCAGGCACAGATAGAATAACAGGCAGCAGAACGGCAGATAAACGGGCTGCTTTGGTTGATTACTTCCGTGATACTGCAACCATAATGATTGCCACCGAAGCAGCAGCCGAAGGCATCAATTTGCAATTCTGTTCTTTGGTGGTAAACTATGACCTGCCCTGGAATCCGCAGCGTATTGAACAAAGGATAGGAAGATGCCACAGGTACGGACAAAAGTTTGATGTAGTTGTAGTAAACTTTTTAAACAATACTAACGCAGCAGACCAAAGAGTATATCAATTGTTAGATGAAAAATTTCAGTTGTTCAGTGGTGTGTTTGGTGCAAGCGATGAAGTGTTGGGAGCAATTGAAAGCGGAGTTGATTTTGAAAAGCGGATTGTGAAAATTTACCAGACTTGCAGAACCACCAAAGCCATACAGTTAGCATTTGATTTCTTGCAAAAGGAAATGGAACCTCAAATTGAACAGGGCATAGATACCACAAGAAAAAAACTGTTAGAAAATTTTGATGAAGAAGTGCATGAAAAACTAAAAATTAATTTGCTGCAGAGCAACGACTATCTCAGCAAATTTGAAAATTGGTTGTGGCAACTCACTAAATATTATTTGCAACCCTTTGCCACTTTCAATACAACCGACAATAGTTTTTACCTCAACCAAAATCCTTTTGCAAACGAACCCATAAACAAGGGTCCTTACAAAGTAGGAAAGAAAAATATTGGTGAACGACATGAAGCAGATGAATTGCTTTCAAATGAAAACCTGTATCGTGTAGGGCATCCGCTTGCACAAAAAGTGATTGCTGAATGTAAGGCTCAGGAAGTGCCGGTGCAGGAATTGATATTTGATTTTGCTAATAGCAAAACAAAAATATCCATACTTGAAAACATAAAAGGCAAACAAGGTTGGTTACAAGCCAAGCAAATTACAATTTCAAGTTTTGAGAACGAAGACCATATTTTATTTGCTGCCTTTGATGATGAAGGCAATACCCTTGACCCCGACCAATGCCAACGGTTGTTTTCACTTCCTGCTAAAGCAGTAAGCACAAAGCTTTCATTCTCTGATGTTGAAAATATAAAGTGTAAAGAAATATACCACAACCATCAATTAGGTATCATTGAAGAAAATCGCAAACGCAACCACAATTTTTTTGATGAAGAAGTGGACAAATTAGAAAAGTGGAGTGAAGATGTGAGGAACAGTATAAAGTTTGAAATAAAAGAAATTGACAAAGAAATTAAAACCCGAAAAACAGAAGCAAGAAAATTGCTGAACCTGGAACAAAAAGTAAAAGAACAAAGAGCCATTAAAGAGCTTGAAAAAAAATTAGCCGAAAAGCGTTTCAATCAATATCAAAACGAAGATGATATTGAAAAACGAAAAGATAATTTATTAGATGAAATAGAACAACGATTAAAACAACAAACAACTGAAGTCCAATTGTTTACAATAAGATGGATGTTAATTTAAAAACTTTAACCCTTTAGGTTAATACTTTTTACAAAATAAAGTTTACCTTTGCATGAAATTAGACTTCAAGAGTAGAAAATTAGAAAAGAGTGTGGCAACATTATCGGCAATTGCAGCTAACTATGGCACAAGGGCAAAACTTGTAAATCAACGTAAAAATGAATTGCAAGCAGCAAGCAACCTTGAAACCATGAAAAACATTCCAGCCGCCAATTGTCATGAACTTAAAGGAAATATGAAGGGTAAACTTGCAGTTGACATTTCAGGAAATCACCGCATCATTTTTGAACCAAACCATGACCCTGTACCCGTAAAAGAAGATGGCGGCCTCGACTGGAAACAAGTAACTGATATACTAATTCTTGCTATTGGAGAAGATTATCATTAAAAAAACAAACAGCATGTATAAGAATTTAAAAGAAATTGAAATTGCTAAGCAATTAATATCTCCTCCAGGTGATACTTTGGCTGAAACAATGGAATTAAAAGGAATAAGTCAACCAATCTTAGCAATGAGAATGGACAGACCTTTAAAAACAATAAACGAAATAATAAAAGCAAAAACAGCTATTACACCTGAAACTGCAATTCAGTTAGAATTGGTTTTAGGTATTGAAGCAAAGTTTTGGTTGGAAAGAGAAAAGAATTATCGTTTAGAATTAGCGGAAATTGAACATGCTGAAGCATTACTCAATACCAAAGAATTTATTACGCAATTCCCTTTGGCTGCAATGAAAAAATTGCATTGGATAAGTTTTGAGGCTAGCGTTACCAGTATGGCTAATGCCTTGTATGCTTTTTTTGGGGTAACAGGCGAAGAGGCATATTACAATTACTACCATAAAAATGTATACCAAACTGCCTACAGAATGAGTACTCAAAACAAAAAAAATCCTTTTGCAGTATCAGCATGGCTTAAACAAGGCGAACATCTTGCAGACAAAATTAAAGTACCTGTTTATGATGCATCAAAATTTAAGGAGGCATTATTAGAGATAAAAAATTTAATGGCTCAACAGCCTAAAGATTTCTTTGCTCAACTTCAATCATTCTGTGCCAATGCAGGTGTAAAAGTGGTGCATACCCCTTGTTTGCCAAACACCCAATTGCATGGCTCTACCAGATGGATAAACGAAAACCCATTAATTCAACTATCTAACCTTTATAATCGAAATGATATTTTTTGGTTCACCTTTTTTCATGAAGCAGGTCATATCATCAAACATGGCAAAAAAGAAGTGTTTGTAGAAGGCCTTAAATACTCAGCAGAAGAACAAATTAAAGAAAATGAAGCTAATGAATTTGCGGTTAAATACACTTTTACCAAGGCTCAAGAAAATGAAGTGTTAGAAAATATTCCTTTAAACAAAAAATCCATTTATGAATTTGCCGAAAAATTCAACACCCATCCTGCAATGATTATAGGGCGTTTAGCAAGAATTGATAAAAAGTTAAATGCTACAGGCCATCAATTTAACATCTTTGAAAAAGTTGATTTATCCGCCTCATAAAATCATGGTAATCCTTTAATCCTTTAAATCAAAGTTCAGACAATATTTACCAATGGCAAAGCAACTTCAAAAACTCGAACTCACATGGATTGGCAAGGGCAACGAACCTCAGCTTGAGCCACGCATATTGATAGAAGACCCAACTAAAAGCTACTGGCTCAATAAAGAAAAAGGAGCTGCACCACCCTGGAAAAAAAATCCTGAGTCATCCTCAAATTCTGAAAATCCTGATTCAGACAACTGCAACATGCTCATCCACGGCGACAACCTTTTAGCATTAAAAGCTTTGGAGCAAAATTTTACAGGTAAAATCAAGTGCATTTACATTGATCCACCTTACAACACAGGCAATGCCTTTGAACATTATGATGATGGTATTGAACATTCTCTTTGGTTGAGTTTAATGAAACCAAGATTGGATATATTGAGAAATTTATTATCTGATGATGGAAGTTTGTGGGTAACCCTAGATGATAACGAAGCACATTATTTCAAAGTAATGTGTGATGAAATATTTGGTCGAAGTAATTTTGTCGGGTCAACAATTTGGCAACATAGTTTGCAGAGCAAAGGTTATCCAGGCAAGTTTTCTATTCATCACAATTATACATTTTGCTATAAGAAAAGTGACCGTTTTATTTTAAATTCTTTAGATAGAACGGAAGAGCACAATAAAAACTATTCTAATCCTGACACAACAATCCGAAACTTTCAATAAAAAAAGTGCCTGAGAATGCTTTACTTTGAAAAATATCTAAACTTTTTTCAAATATGGCACTATTCAGGCGTTCCAAAAATACAAATAAACCTTTGCTTG